>JAAFIT010000099.1 GCA_013298745.1 Sphingomonadales bacterium | reverse complement strand
CGCCGTTCGACGATTTCCGGCAGCAACCCATCAGGCGACATGCCCGAAAAGATCAGCCCCGCCGCTTCCAGCCGGTCGCGGTAGTTCACATTGACCTCATAGCGGTGGCGGTGGCGTTCCGAGATGTGATCGGCGCCATAAATGCTGGCTGCAACGCTATTGCCGGCCAGTGTCGCATCATAGGCGCCGAGTCGCATCGTGCCGCCAAGATCGCCGCCGGCTTCGCGCACTTGCCGTCCGGCCGCGCTCATCCATTCGGTGATCATGCCGACCACAGGTTCGTCGGTTGGCCCGAATTCGGTGGTGCTGGCATGGGCCACGCCTGCCTGATTGCGGGCGGCTTCGATGCACGCCATCTGCATGCCGAGGCAAATGCCGAAGAACGGCACTTCGCGTTCACGGGCGAAACGCACAGAAGCGATCTTGCCTTCCGAGCCGCGCTCCCCAAAGCCGCCGGGCACGAGGATCCCGTGCATCGGCTCCAGCCGCGACGCGACATCGGCGGTTTCAAACTCCTCGGCATCGAGCCAGCGGATATTGACCTTGACCCGGTTGGCGATGCCGCCATGCACCAGCGCTTCGGTGAGCGACTTATAGGCGTCCTTCATGCCGGTATACTTGCCGACCACGCCGATCGTCACCTCGCCTTCGGGGGTGTGCAGCCGCTCGCTGATGCGCGACCAACGCGACAGATCGGGCGCCGGTGCATCGGTGATGCCGAACGCCAGCAGCACCTGATCGTCAAGGCCCTCGGCATGATATTGCAGCGGCACGTCATAGATGCTCGGCGCATCAAGCGCCGAAATCACCGCTTCCTTTGCAACATTGCAGAACAGCGCGATCTTGGCGCGGTCGCTGTCGGGCAAGGCATGTTCGGAGCGACAGACGAGCACATGGGGCTGGATGCCGATACCGCGCAGCTCGGCGACGCTGTGCTGGGTGGGTTTGGTCTTCAACTCGCCCGCCGCCGCCAGATACGGCACCAGCGTGCAATGGATGTAAACGGCGTTGGTGCGGCCGACATCGGCCGACAATTGCCGAATCGCTTCAAGAAACGGCAGCGATTCGATATCGCCCACCGTGCCGCCGATTTCGCACAGCACGAAATCGAGGCTGTCAGTTTCTGCGAGCGCGAACGCCTTGATGGCATCGGTAACGTGCGGAATGACCTGCACCGTTGCCCCCAGGAAATCGCCACGGCGTTCCTTGGTGATGATGTCCTGATAGACGCGCCCCGAGGTGATGTTGTCGGTCTGCCGCGAGGCGACGCCGGTAAAGCGCTCGTAATGGCCAAGATCGAGATCGGTCTCGGCACCGTCATCGGTCACATAGACCTCGCCATGCTGATACGGCGACATCGTCCCCGGATCGACGTTGAGATAGGGATCGAATTTGCGGATGCGGACGGAATAGCCACGGGCCTGCAACAGTGCCGCAAGACTGGCGGCCATCAGGCCTTTGCCAAGCGACGAAACCACGCCGCCGGTGATGAAGATAAACCGGGTCATGGGAGGAATGCCTTAGCCGGTTTGACCGCCGTAGCGCCAGTGCCAAGCGCCGATTGTTGTGGATAATCCCGGCGAACGCCTCAAAAACGCCAGTGCAGCCGCGCCGCAACGCCAGCGTCGGCAGGGCTGGCGGCAATATTGCCGGGCTGTTGGCGCCAGAAGGCCGCGAGCGACAAGCTGCCAGGCCCGAACGGTCGCAGATAATCCATCTCCAACGCGGTTTCACGGCCGCTTGGCCCAAGCCGAACCGGTGCCGCATCAGTGGCAAGCTTCACCTGACCGGACGCGCGCAGCGGCTGTGCCAGTGTCAGACGCAATTGGTCCGAATCGAGAAACAGGCTGTCTCGGGCAACGCTGAAAGAGGCTGCTGTCGAAACCAGGCGCGGGTCGGTGACAATCAGCCCGCGCCCCGACAGATCAGCGCGCGTGAAGCCGATCCGGGCATCCCCCGTGACCGTCCATTGCCCCAATGGCAACGCAAAGCGGGCGAGCGCGCTTGTGGTCGATGCGCCCGCCAGCCCGAACACCGCCGGCAGTTGCGAGCCGAGCACGCTGCCATCTTCCATCAACAGTTCGGCTCCCAGCCCGACGCGCAGCGGCCCCAGCCAGCGATCGGCCTGCATCAGTGCCCGCGAGGCGCGCAGCGCTTGGCGGCCCGCAGTGCCACCGGCCGGGGCGATCGATTGCGCGGCAAAGGCGGTGCCGATCGTCCATGCACCCCAGCGCTGGACCAGCGCGGCGCCGCCCTGTGAAGCCATGGCAAGGCTCGCCTCCCCTGCCCGGCCGGCCACCAGCGGCATGACGCGTGGCGCGCCGTCGTCGGCGCTGTCGAGCAACGCCGCTGCCGACTGGCCATAGCCGAACACCGCAACCCGTCCCGGCGCCAGCGGCACGCGCATCTGACCGCCCAGGAAGGCCGCTTGTGGCAGTTGACGCGGATCAACGCCGGTCGCGACATCGCCGCGCCAGTGTGTCCCATCGACACCACGCACCGACATCGAAACCTCGGCATTGCCATAGCGGTTGCTGTTGCTGGTGATATCGGCGCCGAGCAGCGCCATCGCCAACCGCCCCGGCACCTGAGCGCGCAACCGGCTGCCGAGATCGACGGTGTAGGGGCGATCATACTGGTCGCGGACCGGCAGTTGCGAAACAGCCATGCCAAGTTGTGGCGCATCGCCCAACGGGCTGCCGAGCACGCCGATGGCGCTGGTGTCGATTGTCTCTGCAACTTTGGCGACGCTCAACGCACCAATAGGCGCAAAGGCGCGGGTGATGTTGAGCGCGCCACGGCCATAGATGATATCGGTGCCGACGTCGCCAAGATCATCGGCAGTGCGCAACAGGATATCGACGATCTGTGCCGGTGACAGGCCGGGATAGGCTTGCGCAAGCAATGCAGCCGCACCCGAAATGATCGGCGCTGCTTCCGATGTCCCACTATAGAAAAAGGCCGTACCGGTATGATCGAAGCTGCGAACGCGGTTGCCGAGCGCGGTCAAGAAATAGTCCGCTGCGAGGCCGGCACGATTACTGAAACTGGCAATGACGCGCGACTCATCAATCGCACCCGCAACGATCACCGATCCGGGAGCGGCCGCATGGATGCCGGACGCAAAGGCTTCGACGTCGGAATTGCCGTCATTGCCGGCGGACAGCACGATTACCGCGCCATTGGCACTGGCACGAGCGGCGGCATTGCGCACCGAAAAGGGCGCACTGCCACCGCCCAGCGACACGTTGACAACCCGCGCGCGCGCCGACGCCGCGACATCAAAGCCGGCCGCGATCGCGGTTGACGAAAAGCTGCAACCGGTCGTTTCGGTGCAACTGCCCGGAGCATCGGCACGCAGCGCGAGCAACGTCGCATCAAAGGCAACGCCTTGAATGCCGACATTGTTGCGCGCCGCAACAAGGATGCCCGCGACCTCAGTGCCATGCCCATCTTCGTCATCGATGCTTCGGCTGCCCGCCACATCCCGGCTGAGCGGCGAAATACGCCCGGCGAATTCCGCATTCGTCGAGGCAACGCCGCTATCGATGACCGCGACGATAACGCCGGCTCCGGTCGCCCCGGCCTGATAGGCCGCAATCGCTTGCGCGGCCACTGCGCCATTCGAGCGGCGATATTCGGCGGTATCGTAATTAATTGCAGGCGTTGGTGTAGGGGTCGGCGTTGGTGTGGGAGTCGGTGTTGGAGTCGGAGTCGGGCTCGGAGTCGGCACCGGCGTTGACGTAACACCGCCGCCGCCGCCGCAACCGGCGAGCAGCAGTGCGAGGCTGCTTACTGCGCCAAGGGCTCGCCAACAGGGCATCAACGCAACTCCAGTGCAACACCGAACCTGATTATGAACCATGCGCCGCGTTTGCAAAGCGCAGATGCTGTGCAGGTCCCTTCAGGTTTCGATTTTGGAGTTGCTTCTGGTGTCCGGCAACGAGATCGCCGCAGCCAATGCGACAGCGCACATGATCGCGACATACCAGAAGAAGCCCGATTCATAGCCCGCCGACTTGAACGCCAGCGCGACGTATTCCGCCGAGCCGCCGAACACCGCAACACCGACACCATAGGGCAGGCCGACACCCAGCGCGCGGATGCTGGCGGGGAACATCTCCGCCTTCACCACCCCCGATATCGCCGTATAGCAACTGAGCACGGTCAGCGTCGCCATCATCAGCACAAAGCCTTCCAGACGCGATGCGGCCTGACCAATGGCAATCATCGCCGGCACGGTCATCAATGTCCCGAGCACGCCGAAGCTGATCAGCAACGGCCGTCGCCCAATCCGATCAGACAGGGCGCCGAACATCGGCTGCATCAGCATATAGAAGAACAAGGCGGCGGCCGTGGTGATAGTAGCGTCGGGCTTGCTCCAACCTGCTGACAAAACCAGATATTTCTGCATGTAGGTAGTATAGGTATAGAAGGCGAGGCTACCGCCGGCGGTCAATGCCAACACCGTGAGAAGCGCGCGGGGATGGGCGAAAAGTTGCGCCGTGCGCCCGCGTTGCGTCTCGCCCGCCGCCTTGGTGAAAGCTTCGGTCTCCACTAGAGTACGCCGCAAGCGGAAGACAAGAACCGCACACAGCGCGCCCACAACGAACGGCACGCGCCAGCCCCAGGCAAAAAGCTGGTCTTCAGACAATGTCGCTTGCATCACGACCAGCAATGCAAGCGCCAGCAATTGCCCGCCGATCAGGGTGACATATTGAAAACTAGCCAGAAAACCGCGCCGTTTGGGCTCGGCAACTTCGCTCATGAAGGTCGCCGAGGTGCCATATTCGCCGCCAACTGAGATGCCCTGCACAAGGCGCGCGAACAACAGGATCAGCGGCGCCAGCAGCCCGACCTGTCCATAGGTTGGCGCGACGGCGATGATCAGCGAGCCGGTGCACATCATCGCCACGGACAGTGTCAACGCTGCCTTGCGACCATAGCGGTCGGCATAAATGCCAAGCACCCAACCGCCGATCGGCCGCATCAGAAAGCCGACGGCAAAAATCGCTGCGGTGTTGAGCGCCTGGGCCAGCGCATCGCCCTTGGGAAAGAACGCCGGGGCAAAATACAGCGCGAACGCCGAATAGGCGTACCAGTCAAACCATTCGACAAGATTGCCGGCGGCACCGCCGAACAGCTGGCGCGCCTGCGAAGGACGTGTTGCGTCCGAACTGGGCGCCTCGGGGCTAGCCGCTGCCGTCAATTGGCGATGGGCACGCCGGCGGGCGCCGGTGGCAGCACTGGCGCCGCTGCCGGGGCGATCGGCGCCGCTGTCTTGGCCAGGCTCGTGTCAATCGGCTTGGCCTTGTTGGTGCCAGCGGCCAGCACGGCGAGGATGATCGAGGTGCCGATAAACAAAGCCGCGAGAATCGTCGTCGATCGCGTCAGCAGATTGGCAGCGCCACGTGCCGTCATCAGGCCGCCGCCGGTGCCGCCGCCGATACCAAGGCCGCCGCCTTCCGAGCGTTGCAGCAGGATGACGCCGACAAGGGCGATGGCGATCAGCGTGTGAACGACAAGGAAAAAGGTGATCACGGAGGGGAAACTTTCAGGCAGGACTGACGCGGCGATGTAGCGATGCGCCGACGATAGGGCAAGGTGGCCGCGATCAGGCAGCCGCTGCCGCGATTGCCAACAGGCTGGCCGCCGTCAAGCTGGCCCCGCCAACCAGCGCGCCGCCAACATCGGGCTGACCCAGCAGCAGCGCCGCATTATCGGGCTTCACCGAGCCACCATAAAGGATGCGCACCCCCTGCCCGGCATCGCCAAAGCGCGCCAGCAATTGCGCGCGGATGAAGCCATGCACGGCCGTCACATCCTCGGGAGTCGGCGTGCGGCCGGTGCCGATCGCCCAGACGGGTTCATAGGCGATGATCAAGCCATCGGTGGCGTCGGGCAGCGATCCGGCAAGCTGGCGGCCGACGACTGCCTCCACCTCGCCGGCATCGCGCTGGCCTTCGGTTTCGCCGACGCAGACGATGACATCGAGGCCCGCCGCGCGCCCGGCGAGCGCCTTGGCGCGCACATCGGTATCGGTTTCGCCATTGTCCGTGCGCCGCTCGCTATGGCCGACGATGACGAAGCCCGCCCCCAGATCGGCCAGCATCGCCGCCGATACGCAGCCGGTGTGCGCTCCATTCGGTCTGCTATGGCAGTCCTGCCCGCCAACCCGTAGCCGCCCCTGTGCCGCCGCCACGGCGCCAGCAATCAGCGTGAACGGCGGCGCCACCCACAAGTCGTTGCGTGCCGCCGCCATCGCCGCAATCTCGGCCAACGAGGCGGACAGCCCGTTCATCTTCCAGTTGCCGACAATCAAAGCGTTCCCCATCGCCTGCCCTCATTTCACCAAACATCTGCCCTTTCGCGGCTGGCGCGCCTTGTGGCAAGCCGCCGCCGCCGTTACAACCGCCCGCTTTCCAGTGGCATTGCGGTGCCATCGCCTGTTTGCAGTACCGGACCACAGACCAACATGATCAGCTTCATTCGCAAATGGCTCACCAGCTGGCCGGTGATCATCATGCTCGGCTTTTTGCTCGTCGCCTTCGCGGTAACCGGCATCGGTGATCCATTTGCCAGCAGTGCGCCAACGGGTTCGATTGCCAAGGTGGGCAAGAAGACCATTTCCGAGCCGGAACTGCTCAGCGCCTTTGATCGCGCTGTTCGCAATGCCCGTGAGCGTGACCCGGCATTGACGCAGGCCGATGCCGCCAAGCAGGGCGGCGTCGCCGCGGTGACGCAACAGCTCATCGGCCAGTCGGCAATGGAAGAATTCGCCAAATCGCAAGGCATGGTCGCCTCCGATCGCGCGATCGGTGCCGTCATTGCCGGCATTCCGGCCTTCCAGGTCGATGGCAAGTTCGACGATGCAACCTATCGTCGGGTGATAGCCGAGCAGCGGATGACCGATCGCGAATTGCGCGCCAGCATTGCGAACGACATCCTGCGCAAGCAATTGCTGGTGCCGGTCACCGGCGCGCTCGGGGTTCCGGCCGGCATGGCCGAGCCCTATGCGCGGCTGCTCGTCGACATGCACCGCGGCGCCGTTGCGCTGGTGCCGATTGCCGTCACCGCACCGCCGACCGATACCGAGATTGCCAAATATTATGAAGCCAACAAGCTGCGCTTCACGGTCCCCGAACGCCGTGGTTTTCGCTTCGCCTTCATTGACCGCGAACAGATTGCCAAGGGTGTGACGGTCTCGGACGCCGATATCGCAGCGGCCTTCAGCAAGGATCCAGCCAGATATGGCGGGGCAGCGACGCGCATCCTGCAACAGGTCGTCGTGCCCGACGAAGCCAAGGCCAAGGCCATTGCCGCCGCCGCCGCAACCGAAGGCTTTGGCAAGGCAGCTGAAAGGCTTGCGGGATTTGGCGCCGCCGACATTGCGTTGGGGGAACAAAGCCAGGCAGCATTTGGCAAGGCCACCAGCACCGAAGTTGCCGCTGCAGCCTTCGCCGCCCCCGTTGGCGGCATCACCGCACCAATCAAGACCGCCTTTGGCTGGCATGTCGTTCGTGTCGATGCCATGGGCGCTGCCGGCAAGTCCTTGGCGCAGGCTCGTCCGGCGATTGTGGCCGAATTGACGACACGCGCCATCGATACGGCCGTTGCCGATGTCGTCGCCCGGATCGAGGACGGCGTTGAAGCCGGCAAGAGCTTTGCGGACCTCGCCAAGGAAACCGGTCTGAACATCGTCAACCAGACTCCGGTGACAGTGGCAGGTGCCGCGCCGGGCGCCGTGCCACTCAGCCCGGAACTGACGGCAATTGCCGCCAAGGCGTT
>JAAFIT010000098.1 GCA_013298745.1 Sphingomonadales bacterium | reverse complement strand
GGCAGCGGGCGGCGTCGGGCTGCTGCTGGTGCAATGGCTCAAGCATATTGGCGCGACCGTCATTGCGGTTGCCGGTTCAGCCGAAAAGGTGGGAATCGCGATGGCGCATGGCGCCGATCACGGGCTCGTTCAGGATGCGACGATGGCGCAGCAGGTACGCGATCTGACCGGCGGCCGCGGCGTCGATGTGGTCTTTGATGGGGTCGGCAAGGCGACTTTCGAGGCTTCGCTCGACAGCCTCAAGCGGCGCGGGCTGCTGGCGAGTTATGGAAATGCCTCGGGGCCGGTCGGCGCGGTCGATTTCGCGATTCTGTCGCGTAAGGGGTCGCTGTTCGCCACGCGGCCGACACTGTTCGACTACTATATCAATCGCGCCGAGATCGAGCAGCATGCCGGGCGGGTGCTCGATCTGGTTGCCAGGGGCGTGCTCAAGGTCAACATCGACCAGCGTTATGCGCTGAAAGACGTGGCGACCGCGCATCGCGATCTCGAAGCGCGCCGCACGACGGGTTCGACGGTGTTGCTGCCTTAGGTCGTGACCTCATAAATGGCTGGGGTCGGGATCGCCCGGAGAGGCGTTCTGGCGGTTTCAGGCGCGCGAAGGCGGGCGTGTACGCCCCCGGCGAGCGGGCACGGGGCCGCCAGAACGCCTCTCCGGGCGACCGCGCAGCGGCGATGGGGCTTTTGCTTTCTGGCCGCGTCGCTGAGTCAAGGTTCTTTGGGGTTGCGATGCGCTGCATCGCGCCCGCCTAGCTCCTCGCCAGGAAGCAGAATCCCCATCGTCACGACCCCAGCCATTTATGAGGACACGACCTAGGTGCGGGTCGCCACAAACACGAACGCCGGTGGCCAGTTGCGTGGTTCGAGTTCCACCGTGACGCGCCGGAAGACAAAGCGCAGCTCGCGTAGCCAGCGCGTCGAATATTGGTAGCCGATGAAGCTGGCGCCTGGCGCCAGGGCCGCGGCTGTGGCCTGGACGATGGCGTGGCGGATGGCGACCGGCATGATCGAGAACGGCAGGCTGGAAACCGCAATGTCGCAATGGGCATGGCCGGCATCGGCCAGCACCTGTGTTACCGTTTCGGCCGATGCGGCAACCACTGTCAGGCGCGGATCCAAGATGCTGGTGCGCAAATATTCGATAAATTCGTTATTGATTTCAAAAATATAGAGATTGCCATCAAGTGGCAGCCGGGCCAGCAGGGCGCGAGTGACGACGCCCGTCCCCGGCCCATATTCCACCGCCACCTTGATCGTCGTCCAGTTCGTTTGCCCCAGCAGGCGCTGGATCAGCCGGCGTGACGATGGGATCACCGAGCCGACGCGGCGCGGATTGGCAAGAAAGCTGCGCGCGAACATCATGCCCGGCCGGACGCGCGCAGCCTTCATGCGGATTGATCAGGCGGTAGCGCTGGGGCGGGCGGCGGCGCGCTTGTGCCACTCGGGCAGCCAGGTCGCGGCGGCGGGCAGTGGCTGGCCGACGCTGGTACCGAATTCGACAAAGGCGAGCAGCAACAGGTCGGCAAGGGTGTGGCGGTCGCCGCAGACCCAGGTCCGGCCCTGCATCAGTTTGTCGAGCCACAGCAGCTTTTCCTGCGCGATGGCCTTCAGCTCCGCGGCGGCTTCACCGCTGACCAGCGTCATTCGCGGCGCGAACAGCGCGCGCCCTTCCGCGGCGCGAAAGCTCGTCGTCATCGGCTCGGCGATGGCGAGGTCGATGCGGCGCGTCCACATCCGGGTTTCGGCGCGCTCGGCGGCGGTGGTGCCGATGATGGCGGGATTGGGTTCAAGATCTTCGAGATATTCGGCGATGACGGTGATTTCGGCGATCACCGTCCCGTCATCGAGCTCGAGTGCCGGAAGCCCGCCGGTCGGCACCTTGGCGAGATAGCCGGCCTGGCGGTTTTCGGCGCCCATCAGGTCGACGGTGACCGTGTCGATCGACATGCCCTTTTCGGCCAGTGCCATGCGCACGACGCGCGGGTTGGGTCCGATCGAATCATAAAGTTTCATGGCTCAGCTCTCCCACGTCCGCCGTATCGTGGCGGTTCGCGGCAGACTCATGGGCAGCAGGAGCAGGCGCGTCAATCGCCTTTGCTTGTCATATTTGTACTGGCGGCCGCTGTTGTCGTAATAATAACGCTGGCCATCGCGATCTTCATACCGGTTGCGATCCGCGGTGACGATGCCGATTACGGCACCGGCGGCAGCACCGATTGCGGCACCGGCCAGCACGTCACCACCTGTCAGCGCGCCAACGACGGCCCCACCGGCCCCGCCAATGCCGGCGCCCTTCAAACCGCGCGAGGCGCTCTGGTTGCCATATTGGTCGGTGGTGCAGCCGGCGAGCAGACAAGTGGCGGCAAGCGCCATGGTTGCGGCTTTGAAAATGGTCATCGGCAGAATTCTTCAACGTGGTCCGCCCCGTCTCCACAACGGGGCAGCCGCGCGAGAGTTCCGCCTCAGTTTGCCAGCGCCTCAGCGGTGCGGGCCTGTACATCCTCGGTAATCGTCCAGCCCTTGGCGAGCCAGGCAGCAATAATCGCCGACAATACCGGCGGAATCAGAAACAGCGCCGTCAGCCCGGCGATGGCAGTTTCGGTGTTGGCGGTGCCGATCTTGGCATTGAAACCGACCATCGCGAGGATGGCATAGGAAACGCCGATCGGGATGGCATAGCCGAGCTTTTGCACCCCGACGAGTACGGCATAGTAAAGCCCGGCGTTGTTCTTGCCATTGGCGAGCGTTTCGGCGTCGGCAACATCGGCGAGCATGGCGCGCACCAGAAATGGCGGTGCCACCGCCGGAATGCCGGCGAACAGCATCGCGGCGGCCGCCACCCACAGATTGTTGTTGGGCAGCAGTACCAGCGAGGCGTGCAGAACGGCATAGCTGCCGATCGACCACATCACCGCCTGGTGCTTTGACGTTCGCCGCGCGAACCAGCCCCATAGCGGTGCACCGATCAACCCCGCACCGAAATAGAACAGCAGGAGGAAGCGCGCCGTTTCAACCGAAAAGCCGCGCACGCTTTCGAAGAAGAAGATCAGCAAGGCACCGCCAAAGCCCGGCGCCAGGCTGGCGAACAGATCGATCAGCAGCAGCCGGCGAAGGAGTGGCTGTTTCAACGCCGACCAGACATCGGCCCAGCCGTGCGGGGTGCCGTGGACCGATCGCCGTTCCGGCACCATCGTCGTCGCCAGCAGCAGCGCCACCGGCAAGAGCGCCACCAGCACCCAGCCCATGCCGTGGATGCCGAGCGCCGGCCCCGACGTCCAGCCGAAGCGCGGCGCCAGCACGCCGGCCAGCGGCGGCACCGCGAGCAGGCCGAGCAGGCCGATCATGTTCCCGGCCTGCCACCAGCCGAAGATGCGGCTGCGCTCGTGATAATCGCTGCTCAACGCCTGGCCCCAGCTGGTGTGCGCCACCTGCGCCGCCGAATAGCCGGCATACATGATGAACAGCCCGATAAAGGCGCGGAACGGCGACAGGCCGGGCGGCGCGAAGAACACCAGGAACAGCCCAAGCAGCATGACAAGGCCGCCGCCGAGCATCCACGGCTTGAATCGCCCGATGCGGGTATCGGTCTTGTCGATGCGATGGCCGAACCACAGATCGAGCGGCAGATCGAGCCAGCGCACCAGCGAGAACAGGATGCCGGTCATCGCCAGATCGAGACCCAGCGTGCTGGCGTAATAGGGCGGCAGATAAACGACCAGCGGCAAGCCGACGCCGGTCAACGGCAGGCAGGGCGCAGCAAAGGCAGCAAGGGTGCGGCGATTGAGTTTCACGATTCCTGCCCAGCTGCAGCCCGTTACGGCCCGGATGCGTTGCGGCAAAGTGGCGGCAAGCCGCGCCAGATGCAAGCTGGCACTTCACGGCATTGCCGCAACAATATGATGACGTTGCAACGCCGCAGCACTGGCGTATAGGCGCGGCATCGAATCTGATCGGAGTTGCGTGATGCGTCTTCACACTCGCCTGCTGTTGGCCACCAGCCTTGCCCTGCTGTCTCCCGCCGTGGTGATGGCGCAACCGGCGCCTGTCGCCGCCGTTCCGGCCAGCACGCCGGCGGCACAGTTGCGCGCGCTGTTCAATGCCAGCGACGAAGCAAGTCTTAATCGCAATCCCATCGGCCGCATCTTTCGTGGCGATCTCAGCCACGCCGGCGAGTTCGGCGACAATATTTCCGATGCCTGGATCGCAGCCGAAAAACAGGCCGTGATCGATGATCTGGCAGCGCTGGCCCGGATCGATCGCAACGCGCTCGATGCCAATGACAAGGTCAGTTACGATGTCTTCAAATGGCAGCGCACCACGGATCTGAAGGGCTTCGATCCGGCTATTCAGGCAGCCACCATCGTTCGCCCGATCGATCACTTCTACGGCATCCACACCTTCTTCCCCGAATTCTCGTCGGGTGAAGGCGCAGCGCCTTACAAGACGCTCGCCGATTACGAAGCCGGATTGCAGCGCATGGACGGTTTCGTGACCTATATCGATGCCGCCATCGCGCGGTTTCGCCAGGGCATGAAATCCGGTGTCGTGCAGCCGCGGCTGGTCGTCCAGAATGTCATCGATCAGCTCGATAGCCTGCTTGCCCCGGGCGTCGACGGCGCGGTGATGATGAAGCCGGTCAATGCCTTTCCGGCAACCATAACGCAGGCAGATCAGGCACGGCTCAAGGCCGCCTATGCCACCGCCATCGGCACCAAGGTCAATCCGGCACTCACCCGCCTGCGCGATTTCCTGAAGAACGAGTATCTGCCGGTCTCGCGCGCCAGTGTCGGCCTTTCGGAGATGCCGGGCGGCGCCAATCTTTACGAATATCTCATCGCCAGCACGACGACGACCGACCTGACCGCCGATCAAATCCACAAGATCGGCCTCGCCGAAGTCGAGCGCATCACCAAGGGCATGGAAGCCGTCAAGAAGCAGGTCGGCTTCAAGGGCACCAACAAGGAATTCTTCGAATTCATCCGCACCGATCCGCAGTTCAAGTTTGCGTCGAAAGAGGCGATGCGCGATGCCTTTTACGACGTCGGCAAGCGGGTCGATGCCACCGTGCCGACGCTGTTCCGCACCCTGCCCAAATCGAAGCTCGAAATCCGCCCCGTCCCGGCGTTCAAGGAAAAGACCGATGCCGGCGGCAGCTATCAGGGCGGTGCGCCCGATGGGTCACGCCCCGGCGTCTTCTACTTTAACAGCTATGATCTGCCGTCGCGGACGACGCCGGGCACCGAAACGCTGTTCCTCCACGAAGCGGTTCCCGGCCACCATTTCCAGATCAGCCTGGCGCAGGAAAATGAAAGCCTGCCGCCGTTCCAGCGTTTCGGCGGCAACACCGCCTTTGTCGAAGGCTGGGCGCTTTATGCCGAATCGCTCGGTCCCGAACTCGGCATGTTCAAGAATCCCTATCAGTTGCAGGGGCGCTATGACGATGAAATGCTGCGCGCCATGCGGCTGGTCGTCGATACCGGGCTGCATTCGAAGAACTGGACCCGCGACCAGTCGATCCAGTACATGCTCGATCACAGTGCCATGGGCAAAACCGATGCGACCGCCGAGGTGGAGCGCTATATCGCCATCCCGTCGCAGGCGCTGGCCTATAAGGTCGGCCAGCTCACCATCAGCCGGCTGCGCGCCAAGGCAGAGGCCGCGCTGGGCCCCAAGTTCGACATCAAGGGCTTTCACGAACAGGTGCTGATGACCGGCGCGCTGCCGATGGCGGTGCTCGAAAAGAAGATCGACGACTGGATTGCGGCCCAAAAGGCGGCGTAAGCGCGGGCGGCTCCCTCCCCCCATCGCCGCAGGCGGTAGAGTGGGGAGGGTCGGGGTGGGGGTCTTGATCGCCGGTGGCCACATCCCCCACCCCAGCCCTCCCCACTCTACGTTCGCTACGCTCATATGGGGGGGAGATGGGCGTCCGCGCTTAATCCTTCTCCGCCAGCGTCGCCAGCCGGTCCCCGCCGAGCGCGATGATGCCGAGGAACAGCCAGCCGAACATCATCATCGATCCGCCGATGGGGGCCAGTGCCGCCACCCAGCGCGGGGCGCCGAGCGCCAGCGCATCAAGATCGGCGGCAAAGATCATGCTGCCGATCGCCACCGCCCAGGCGCCCGACCGCACCAGCTTGTTGTTGCGCCAGGCGATGAGGCCGAACACCGCGGCGACATGCGGCAACTGAAACATCACCCCGGTCATGATCCATTCGCGCGCCTGCGGGTCCTTGATGCCATGTGCGGCAAAGGTGCCGAAGGTGAGCGCCAGCACGGCGTTGGCGGCGGCAAAGGCCGGCAGCCAGCGGGGGGACGCGGTGCTCAATTGCTGGCTCGCAGCAGTTCGCGCGCCGTGATCATCCGCATGATCTCGTTGGTGCCCTCCAGGATCTGGTGGACGCGCAGATCGCGGAAGATACGTTCGACCGGGAAGTCCATCAGATAGCCATAGCCGCCATGGAGTTGCAGCGCGCGATCGGCCACCGCCATGCCGGTGTCGGTCGCCAGCCGCTTCGCCATCGCGGCAAAGCGGGTCTTGTCGGGCGCGCCGTCATTCACCTTGGCGGCGGCCTGATAGAGCAGCGCCCGCGCCGCAGCGAGTTCCGTCTCCATGTCGGCGAGCTTGAACTGCGTCGCCTGAAAATCGGCGATCGCCTTTCCGAATTGCTGACGCTGGCGGGTATAGCCAATCGCTTCGTCGAGTGCGCGCTGACCGCCGCCGAGGCTGCACGCGCCGATGTTGAGCCGCCCGCCATCGAGCCCGGCCATGGCGATGGCAAAGCCCTGGCCTTCATCGCCGACACGATTGGCCACCGGCACGCGGACATTGTCGAAATTGACTTGCGCGGTCGGCTGCGAATGCCAGCCCAGTTTGCGCTCGGGTGCGCCGAACGACACGCCGGGCATGTCCTTTTCGATGACGAGGCACGAGATACCCTTGGGGCCATCGGCGCCGGTGCGAACCATCGTCACATAGATATCATTGACCCCGCCGCCGGAAATGAACGCCTTGGACCCGGTGACGACATAGTCATCGCCATCGCGCACCGCGCGGGTCTTGAGCGCCGCCGCATCGCTGCCCGAACCCGGCTCGGTAAGGCAATAGCTGGCGATCTGCGCCATGGTGACGAGGCTGGGCAGATATCTGGCCTGCACTGCGGCGCTGCCGAAGCAATCGATCATCCACGCCGCCATATTGTGGATCGAGATGAAGGCGCTGGTGGACGGGCAGCCATAGGCCATCGCCTCCATGATCAGCGCCGCCTCCAGCCGCCCCAGCCCGATGCCGCCATTGGCTTCGGAAACATAGATCGCGGCAAAGCCGAGTTCGGCCGCCGCCTGGATCGTCGGCTTGGGATAGATGTGCTTTTCATCCCATTCCGCCGCAAACGGCGTGATGCGGTCCGCCGTGAAGCGCCGCGCCGCCTCCTGAATGGCCAGTTGGTCGTCGGTAAGGGCAAATTGCACGCTGCTTCTCCTGTCCTGCCGGGCGGAACCGCAACCCGGCGGAATTGGCGATACCGCATAGGAAAGCTGGGTCGCGGGTCAAGCCCGGGATGACAGCTGCGACGCTTTCGGGCATGGCCAGCGCATGACAACTGCATCCGAACTCGTCGACCAGCTGGTCGCTATCCACACCGAATCCACTGCCGCGCTGCGAGCAGCGCTGCGCGATTACCTCGATACCGGCCATGTCCCCGATGCCGCGGCGCGGGTGCGCGGCGATTGGGCCTATCCCGAATTGCGCGTTGCCTATGCCGGCAGCGAAGGCACGGCGCGGCCGGTGCGCGCCTTTGCCCGGCTCAATCGCCC
>JAAFIT010000097.1 GCA_013298745.1 Sphingomonadales bacterium | reverse complement strand
GTCCACTTTGGCGCAGCCTGTCCGGCGTTCACCCATGATGCAACAGGAAACGCACGCGATGCTCCATGTTCTGCCGACCACCAGCCCCGAAACCGAAGCGGCGCTCAACCAGCTGTCGATGTCACCGGAGGCCCAGCCGCTGTTCGATGCGGTGAAGCGGCATATCGCCGAAAATGTCGAACCGATTGCGGAGGAGTTCTACCGGCTGGGCGAAGGCCGCGCGGATCGCTGGAGCTGGGCCCCCGGGCAGCTCGAATTGCTGCAGACCGCCAAGGACAAGGCCAAGGCATCGGGGCTGTGGAACTTCTTCCTGCCCGATTCCGAGATCGGCCGCGGCCTCACCAACCTCGATTATGCCTATATCGCCACCGAGCTGGGCAAGCAGCCGCTGGCGTCGGAAACCCTCAACTGTTCGGCGCCTGATACCGGCAACATGGAAGTGCTCGAACGCGTCGGCACCCCGGCGCAGAAAGAACGCTGGCTCAAGCCCTTGCTCAATGGCGAGATTCGCTCCTGCTATGCGATGACCGAACCCAATGTCGCGTCCTCGGATGCAAAGAACATCTCGACCAGCGCCGTGCTCGAAAAGGGCGAATGGGTGATCAATGGCGAGAAATATTACATCTCGGGTGCCGGTGATCCGCGCTGCAAGATTATGATCTGCATGGTCAAGACCAACCCCGACGGCCCGGCCTCCGGCCAGCAGTCGCAGATCCTGGTGCCGATGGACACGCCGGGGGTGAAGGTGCTGGGACCCATGACGGTGTTCGGCCATGATCATGCGCCGCGTGGCCACATGCATATCAAGCTCGACAATGTCCGGGTGCCCGAAGAGAATATCCTGCTTGGGGTCGGCCGCGGGTTTGAAATCTCGCAGCTGCGGCTGGGGCCGGGTCGCATCCACCACTGCATGCGCGCCATCGGCCAGGCCGAAAAGGCGCTCGATCTGATGGTCAAGCGCGCCACGTCTCGCACCGCTTTTGGCAAGCCGATCATCCAGTTGGGCAAGAATCTTGAGACGGTGTCGCGGGCGCGGATCGAGATCGAGGCGATGCGATTGATGGTGCTGAAGGCAGCGCGCGCCATGGATGTGCTCGGCAATCGCGAAGCCCGGGTGTGGGTGAGCATGGTCAAGGCGATGGTGCCGGAGAAGGTGGCAACGATCATCGACCAGGCGATGCAGGTGCATGGCGCCACGGGTGTATCGCAATGGAGCCCATTGTCGGCGATGTACACCGATGTGCGCCATCTGCGCTTTGCCGATGGCCCGGATGAAGTGCACCACATGGTTGTCGGGCGTGCCGAACTGGGGCGACACTAATCACCTGCGGCATTCCAACTCAATGTCACCAAAATGTCACAACGGCGGAGGTTTCGATTACCGGGAATAGGGTAGTCTTGTTTCCATATTCCCATTGACCGTCTGAATTCCTACAAGCGATGCATTGCAGCGGTCTCGAGGGGCCAATTTCGGGATCGCTGCCTGCACTTTATCAGGGGTTTAGACATGAAGATTTGGCTTCTTGCCGCGACGGCCATGGCTGGCGTTTTGCCTTCTGCCGTGATCGCCCAGACTGCTGCGACCACGAATTCGGCACCCACTAAGGTGGCCGCCGAAGAGGAAACCGGCCGTGAGGCGATCGTCGTCACCGGTTCGCGTATTCGCCGTCCCAACCTCGAATCAACCGTGCCGATCGTTTCGGTTTCGGGTGAAGAATTCTTCCAGACCGGTGCCATTTCGGTCGGTGACACGCTCAACGACCTGCCGCAGCTTCGCAACACCTACAGCCAGCAGAACTCGACGCGCTTCCTCGGCACCCGTGGTCTCAACCTGCTCGATCTGCGCGGTCTCGGCACCCAGCGCACGCTGGTTCTCGTCAACGGTCGCCGCCATGTCGCGGGCGACATCCTCGTCAATGGCGTCTCGCCCGACGTCAACACCTTCCCTACCGATCTCATCGAGCGTGTCGACCTGATCACTGGCGGTAACTCGTCGATCTATGGTTCGGACGCCATCGCCGGGGTCGTCAACTTCGTCCTCAAGCAGGATTTCGAAGGTCTGCAGCTGCGTGGCCAGACGGGCATCAGCAAGTATATGGATGCCGGCAACCAGTATCTGTCGCTGCTGGCCGGCAAGAATTTCGCCGATGGTCGCGGCAATGTCGCGGTCAACGTCGAATACGCCCATCAGGATCGCTATTTCGGCGCCAACCGTCCCAACCTTGCCCAGAATGATGGCTTCATCGTTGTCGATACCGATCCCGCCGGTTCGGTGAACGGGTCCGACGGCATTCCCGATCGCACGTTCTTCCGCGATATCCGCTCGGCAACCATCTCCACCGGTGGCCGTGCGAGCATCTTCCAGTCGGCCGCAAACCCGGCTTGCGGCGCTGACAGCAATGCTGCCGCATTCACTTGCGGCCTGCTGTTCCAGCCGAATGGCGGACTCGAACGCCAGACCGGCACACGCGTCGGCCTTGGCCCGAACGGCAACTACATCGGTGGCAATGGCTATTCGGGCCGCGACGGAAATCTCCTCGCGCTGCAGCCCGATCTGGAGCGTATCTCGGTCAACCTGATCGGCCATTTCGAGGTCTCGCCGGCTTTTGTGCCGTTCGTCGAAGCCAAGTATGTTCGTTCGGACGCATTCGGTTCGGTTTCCGGTCCGTTCTTCTCGCAGGGCACGACTCTGGGTGATCCGCTCGGTCGTGAACGTCCGCGGGTCGACAATCCCTATCTGACCACCGATGCCCGGGCATTGCTGACCCAGCAGTTGCTGGCGACCAACGTCAATGCCAACACGGGAGCCGCATTGTCGGCGGCGGCGCTGAACACCCAGCGCAACAACATCAACAACGGCTCGTTCCGCTTCAACCTGCAGCGCAACTGGACCGATCTGGGCATCCGTGACGAACAGATCCGCCGTGAAACCTATCGCGCCGTTGGCGGCGTGCGTGGGGATTTCAACGACGACTGGAACTATGAAGTCTCGATCAACTATGGCGAGCACCGCGAACAAAATCTGATTCAGGCCAACATCAATACCCAGCGCTATCTGCTGGCCATTGATTCCGTTCGCGATCCCGCCACCAACGCGATTGTCTGCCGTTCCAAGATCGATCCGAATGCTTCCGGTACCGATGTTGACGGCAACCCGGCCGTGCTCGCTGCCGATATCGCGGCTTGCGTTCCGCTCAATCCGTTCGGCGATGGCTCGGTCAGCCAGGCCGCGCGCGAATATCTGACCATTCAGTCGCTGGCGACCGGCAAGGCCACGCAGTTCGTCGCATCGGGCTTCGTGTCGGGCGATTCGAGCCAATTGTTCGAACTTCCCGGTGGTGCGGTCGGTTTCTCGGTCGGTGCCGAATACCGCAAGGAAACCAACGAATATGATCTCGATGATCTGACTCAGGCCGGTTACGCCTTCTACAATGCCATCCCAGCCTTCACGGCACCGGCGTTCGAAGTGAAGGAAGCCTTTGCCGAAATCTCGGTGCCGATCTTGAAGGACGTGCCGTTCTTCCAGGAACTGACGCTGACCGGCTCGGGCCGCGTTTCGGATTACAACAACCGTGTCGGCACCGTGTGGACCTACGCCGGTGGTGTGGACTGGGCGCCGATCCGTGATCTGCGTATTCGTGCCGCCTATTCAAAGGCCATCCGTAGCCCAAGCCTTTCGGACCTCTATTCGGCGCAGAGCCAGAACTTTGCCCCGGCGCCGAATGATCCGTGCTCGGCGCGCAACCTTGCCACCGGTTCGGCCACCCGCGCGGCCAATTGCACCGCGGCAGGGCGCCCGTCGAACTATGACTTTGTCTATACTTCGTCGCTGGAAATCATCTCGGGTGGCAACCCGGCGCTGACCCAGGAAACGTCGCGCAGCTACACCGTTGGTGGTGTGTTCACGCCGAGCTTTGTGCCTGGCCTGTCGCTGTCCGTCGATTACTACGACATCCGGGTTGACGACGTGATCACCTCGGTCTCGGCACAGCAGATCCTCAATTCCTGCTATGACGCGGCTGATCTCAACAACGTCTTCTGCGACCTGATCCAGCGCGCCGGTGCCGGTGGTGGTCCGCGTGGCGAGCAGGAATTCCGGGTGCTCGAAGGCACGCTGCTGTCGTCGACGCTCAACTTCGCCAAGCTGACGGCGCGTGGTGTCGATACGCAGGTGACGTATCGCCACAGCTTCGATTGGGGTGCCGCCAACTTCCGCGCCCTTTGGGTGCACACTCTCGAGCGTGACAGCTACACCAACCCGGCCGAACCCAACCGGATCAACCGGATTGCCTCGGAACTTGGTGACCCCAAGAACGAAGTCAATTTGAACGCCAGCATCGAAGTCGGCGCTTTCACATTCGGCTATCAGATGCGCTGGATCGATGCGATGTATGTCAACACCTATGAAGACTTTAATGCGCTTCAGGGTCGTGCGCCGGAAAACGCCGACTGGGGCGAAATCGCCAAATATCCGGCGGTGTCGTATCATGATCTTCGCGTCGCACTCGATGTCAACAAGCAGTTCAACTTCTATCTGGGCGTTGATAACGTCGGCAACCGGAAGCCGCCTTATGGTCTGACCGGCGTTGGTGCCGGCTCCGGTATCTATGACGTTCGTGGCCGTTACTATTATCTCGGCTTTGTTTCGAAGTTCTGAGAATTTCGGGAACGATGATGAAGGGGTCGGCGTTTGCGCGCCGGCCCCTTTGCCATGTCGGGAGCGGCGCTGATGTCTGTTGTTGCTGATGCTGAACGCCAGGCCGCCGGCGGCGACGTGGCCGGCGCCATCCGTCGGCTGGAAGCGGCGTCGGGCGATGTCGACGCGCTGGCGCTGCTGGCTAACTGGCTTCTCGTTGGCAGCCGAATGCCGCGCGACCTGCCGCGCGCGCGGGCGCTCCTGACCAAGGCAGCCGCGATCGGCCATGTCGATGCGGCGTTGATGGTCGTGGCCTTTACCGCCAATGGCACGGGTGGTGATGCCGATTGGCCGGCGGCGGTGCGGCTACTGGAAATCGCAGCGGCCGGTGATCCCATCGCTGCCGAACAATTGGCGCTGCTGCGCGCCATGCGCCTGAAGCCCGATGGCAGCCCGCCCGGCCGCCCGGCCAGCCGTCGCCTTTCGGACCGGCCTGATATTGTGCATTTCCCCGGCCTGTTCAGCCCAGCCGAATGTGCCCATGTCGCCAGTGTGGCGGGTGAACTGCTTGAACCTTCGATGATAGTCGATCCGGTGACCCGCCGAGCGCGTCCCGATCCGATCCGGACGTCGGACGCGGCGGTGATCGGCCCGGCGCGCGAGACATTGGTGGTACGGGCGCTCAATCGCCGTATCGCCGCCGCCAGCGCCACCGACATCGATGCCGGTGAGCCGTTGACGGTGCTGCGTTACGTTCCCGGTCAGGAGTATCGCTTGCATCATGACGCCTTGCCTGGTGTCAGCAACCAGCGCGCCTGGACGATGCTGGTCTATCTCAACGAGGGTTATCGCGGCGGCCAGACCGGCTTTCCGGCCAATGGCTTGCAATTTCAGGGGCGTGGCGGCGACGGGCTGTTGTTTGCAAATCTGGACACGGATGGCGCCATCGATCCTGCCGCGCAGCATGCCGGGCTGGCGGTATCAGCGGGCGCCAAATGGTTGTGCACCCGCTGGATCCGTCAAAGGCGATACGATCCGTGGACCGCCGGAACGGCTTAGCTCAGGCCGGGATACGGCTTTCCGCGGTTCGTGCGCGCAGCAAAGGGCGGGCCTGGTGCAGCCGCGCCCCGACACTGCTGCGCCGCGTGACATCCAGCTTGTCGAGAATGGTGTGAACATGGTTCTTCACCGTCGCCGGGCTGATGCCGAGTTGATGGGCGATCTCCTTGTTCGACAGGCCATCGCCGACCAGTCGGGCGATTTCGCTCTCGCGGCCGGTCAGCACCGGCTGTGTTGCAATGGCCGGCGCGCCAATCGCCAGCGCCGCCAGCCGGGCGAGAAGTTTTGCGGTCAGTTCCGGCGAGCAGACGGCTTCGCCGCGCAGCGCGCCTAGTGCCGCCTCGCGAATGTCCGCGACACTGCCTTCCTGGCCGACAAAAGCGGTGATGCCGGCTTCGACCCCGGCAAGCGCCTCATCATGATTGCCGATACCAAAGCCGATGATGCGGATTCCCGGGGCGACATGCGCCAGCATCCGGGCCACTGACAGCGTCGCGGGCCGCGACGCATCGATGATGACCAGATCGGGCAAGGGGCGCTCGAGCAGATCGTCGACGCCAGCCGAGCCGATGGCATCGATGATTTCGAGGCCGCCGAGGCGCCGCATGCCATCATGCACGCCTTCGCGGTAGAGAAGGACGTCACTGATGATGACCGCCGTCGGCAGCCCGCCGCGACAGGCTTGGTTCGTCTCGGGCGGACGCGTCGCACAACGGCGCTGGTCGTCGTTCTTGCCAGCCATGAACAACCCCCTGGAAGCCATACTTCACGCTCGCCACTCGGCAGGTGCAAGACCGGCAAGTGGCTAATGCGGCGCAGACTTCATTACGTTTCAGGCGACCCTGACCAAAGACTGACATAGTTTCTTCGGTCGTGACACCCCCCAAAAACCACGGCCCCGGCCATGTGGTTGTAAATGCGACCAAATTGTTCATGCCGCCATGGTCCATATGGTCCGGACCATTGCATGGGGCTTCCGGTAAGACATTGGCAAAACAAGGGTTTGGCCAGTCGGCGACCGCTCGATCGGCAAGCGCTGCGCCAAACTTTGGTCATTTTGGTCCTGACCATGGAGGGACCGCTTTCTGGTCACTGCGGTTCATGCGCGGTGGCCAGCGCCTCGTCATCCTGCCGCGATGTTGTTGTCCCGTCCCGGAGACTCGTGTTGGGCATTCGCGTCCTCATCGGTCACATGCCACCGCTTTTGCGGTCAATGATCGGCGATATGTTGGTCACCGCACCTGGCATCGAACTGGTCGAACCTGGCTTTGTTGCCGGTGCGCCCAACACAGGATCGCTGCGGGCGATCATGGCGCGCCAGAAGGTTGATGTGCTGGTACTGCGGACGCCCGATATCGATGGCTGGCCCGACATGTTGGCCGGGCTGGTGGCCTCGGCGCCCATCGGCGTCATCACCATCGGCGAGGATGGCGGGGTGGGAGCACTGTACCGTCTGGCGCGGGCACCAATCGATTTTGCCGAACAGGGCCGCGGGGCGTTGATCGATGCGATCGGCGCCGCCGCTGCGGGAACCGCCTGATGGCGCATTATCGCGCCATTGCAGCCGCCGGTGCCGCCATCGCCGGATTGATCAAGGAGCGCTATCCGCGCGCCGAATTCGGCAATGCGTTGGTGGTTGATACGGTTCAGGCAAGTGCCGTCGAAAAAGGCCTGGCGGGGGAAGGCTTTGGCATTTGCCTGTGGCGCGTGACCGTCAATGGCCAGCGCCGGGCGCGCGGCCCAAGGCTCGATGCCTTTGGCAACCGCTTCAAGCCGTCGCTGCCGCTCGACCTGTCGTTCCTCGTCATCCCGCACGCGACCAGCGCCGAGCGCCAGGCGCGGATGCTCGGCTGGGTGATGCGGGCGCTTGAGGACGCCGGGCCGCTAACTGCGGCGCAGCTCAACTTCTATCTGGCGGAATCGGACATTTTTGCGCCCGACGAAGATGTCGATCTGGTCTGCGACCCACTGGCTCTGGCCGACTATCTGTCGCTGTGGGATCGCTTCAAGCAGTTGCCACCCGCTGCCAATTACCTGATGCGGATGCTGCTGATCGATAGCCTTGATGGCGTCAGCGACGGGCCGCCGGTTACCACGCGCGAGTTCGTGGTCGGGGTGCGCGCGTCATGAGCCTCGATCCGCGCCTGCGGTCTCCAGACACTGTGACGCTGCGGGTGCCGTTGGGGCTGCAATTGCGCGATGTGTCGGACCTGTCGTTGGTTCGCGAT
>JAAFIT010000096.1 GCA_013298745.1 Sphingomonadales bacterium | reverse complement strand
CGAGGTTTTCATCACGCGCATCCGCAAGAAATTGGGTTCCGACCTGATCAGCACGACCCGCGGCCTTGGCTACAGTCTCACCGACGCCGCCTGACCGGCGGCGACGCTGGTCACTGGCCGGGTCGCTCCGGCTGCGCATGATTGCGCTGGCCGCGGCGTGGATCATCCCCTTGCTCGCGGTTGGCGGCTTCGCGCTCGACAGGGTGCTGGTCGGTATCGTTACCAGCAATTTTGATGCCCAGCTTGAATACACTTTGTTGGGGATGATCAATGCCGCCGATTTCGATGAAACGGGGGAACTGCGCTTCTTCCGAGAGTTAAGCGACCAACGCTTCAACGAACCCTATTCCGGCGTTTACTGGCAGGTGTCGACCGAAGATCAGCGACCGTTTGCATCGCGGTCGTTGTGGGACAGGTTTTTGCCGCCTCAGCCCGTTAACAATTGCGTGACGCCATGCCATTATGCCAGCAGTGACTTTCCCGGCGAACCCCTGCGCGTTGTCGGGCGGAGTGTGCGGTTACCGGGATCGCCGGTGCAATTCTATTTCCAGGTCGCACAATCGACCCGCGACCTGGAGTTGCAGGTGCGCCAGGTTCGCAGCGTGTTGTTCTGGGGGCTGACGGTCCTCGGCATTGGGCTATTGACGTTGGCGGCGCTGCAATCGACCTATGGCCTGTCGCCGCTCGGCCGGGTCAGCCGCGCCATCGCTGCCATCCGTTCCGGCCAGGCCAGCCGCGTCGATGATGATTTCCCCGATGAGATCGAGCCACTCGTAAGTGAAATCAACGAATTACTGGATTTTTCTGAGCAACAACGTGAGGCGGCACGGCGTCATGCCGGCAATCTCGCCCATGCCCTGAAAACACCGATGAGCGTGCTTGTCGGCGAGACCCAGGGCCGGACAGACCCGTTGGCACAGGTCGTGATGACACAGGTTCAGGTGATGCGCCGCCACGTCGATCACCAACTGGCACGTGCACGGGCAGCCGGACAGCGGGGCACGTCGGCAGCGCGGACGTCGGCATGGCCGGCAGTTGACGCCATCGTGCGCACCGTGGGCCGCATCCATGGCGACCGCGATGTCACCATCGATCTGGCCGGCGATCATGCCAAAGTGTTCCGTGGTGATCGGCAGGATCTCGACGAAATGGTCGGCAATCTTGTCGACAACGCCGCTGTGCACGGCGGCGGGCGTGTCTTTGTCACGATCGGCGGCGCGCCGGGGACGCTGGAAATCTGTATCGAAGACGACGGCAAGGGGATTCCTGCCGCCGCGCGCGCCCGCTTGTTCGAACGCGGCGAGCGGCTCGATACCGACAAGCCGGGAACCGGGCTCGGTCTCGCCATCGCCCGCGATGTCGCTGAAATTTACGGCGGCACCATTGCGCTCGAAGAATCGGAAGATCTGGGCGGCCTGCTGGTGCGCCTGAACCTGCCGGGGGCTGAGGCCTGATCGAGCTGGTGGAGTCAGCGTTCGGCGGCAACCTGGTGATGGCGAATCACTTCGTCGATGATGAAGCGCAGGAACTTTTCGGAAAATTCGGGATCGAGATTGGCCGTTTCGGCCAAGGTGCGCAGCCGGGCCACCTGCGCGGCCTCGCGGCTCGGATCAGCGGGCGGAAGACCAGCCGTCGCCTTGTAGCGGCCGACGGCCTGGGTGATCTTGAAGCGTTCGGCGAGCATGAAGACCAACGCTGCATCGATATTGTCGATGCTTTCGCGGTACCGGAGCAGCGTATCGTCAGCCATGCGTCACCTTATGCTTTCATCGATCCTGTCCCGGTCACCTTTGCGGCGGATGCGCGCGCTGGCAAGTCATAGGGTTGCACCTTTTCGAAGTGCGGTTAAGGACAGGGAAGTGACCGCAACCGTTCATCCGCTCCACGGTCGACCGCCGGCGTCGATTTCCCGCCTTGTTGCGCTGACGGCGCCGGGGCTGACGGCGGTCAACCATGTCATCATCGATCGCATGCAATCGCCGGTGGCGCTGATTCCCGAACTCGCCGGGCATCTCATCGCCGGCGGCGGCAAGCGGCTGCGGCCGATGCTGACGCTCGGCTGTGCCGCGCTGCTCGAATATGGTGGCACCCGCCATCACAAGCTCGCGGCCGCGGTCGAGTTCATCCACACGGCAACATTGCTCCACGATGATGTCGTCGATGCGTCGGGCTTGCGGCGCGGCAAGGCGACCGCCAATCGCCTGTGGGGCAATCCGGCCAGCGTGCTTGTCGGCGATTTCCTGTTCAGCCGGTCATTCGAGCTGATGGTCGAGGATGGCTCGCTCAAGGTCTTGAAGATCCTCAGCCACGCCTCGGCGATCATCGCCGAAGGGGAGGTGGCGCAGCTGACCGCGCAGCGCAATGTCGAGACCAGCGAAGATCGCTATCTCGAGATCATCACCGCCAAGACAGCGGCATTGTTTGCAGCGGCCTGCCAGATCGCGGCGATTGTTGCCGAGCGTGATGCCGGCGTCGAGGCAGCGCTCGAAGCTTATGGCCGCAACCTCGGCATTGCCTTCCAGCTTGTCGACGACGCCATCGATTATGTCTCTGATGCCGACACCATGGGCAAGGATTCGGGCGATGATTTCCGCGACGGCAAGATCACACTGCCGGTGATTCTCGCCTATGCCCGCGGCAGCGACGCCGATCGGGCATTCTGGCGTGATGCGATGACCGGCCGGGCGGCGGGCGACGAAGAACTCATCAAGGCGCGCACGCTTCTGGCGGCCAATCGCGCTGTGGAGGATACGCTGGCGCGGGCCCGGCTTTATGGCGCGCGCGCCATCGATGCGATTGCCGGTTTCCCCAATGGTGTCGCCAAGGCGGCGCTGACCGAGACGGTTGAGTTCGCCATCGCGCGGGCGTATTGACAGTTCTTCGCGACTGGGTTGGGGCACGGCATGCACCGCACGGCTTCGATTTTCAGCCTCGCCCTTGGCATTACGGTCATTGTCATCGCCACGATAGGCTGGCTTGCATCATTGGCTGGCGGAGCGATGATGGCCTATGTTCGGCAGGAGCCTGATGGCCCTTTTTGGGTGCGTATGCTGATCCCGGTGTTGCCCGTGTTTTCAATTGCAGGCTTTGGGCTGATTGCAGCCGCGCGGCGCCGCAAGATGGCCAAGGCGGGTTCGGGCTCGGCGCCGTGATGCCAATCCGCCGTATCGGTGCTTGAACCGTTAGCGCGGATGCGCGAAGGAAGCGTTATGCTTGCTCGCCTATACCAACGCCCCAAGAACGCCATGCAGTCGGGCCGTGCCAAGACCGGCCAGTGGCTGCTGGAAATCGAACGTGATGAGCCGCAACACGCCGATCCATTGACCGGATGGCCAGGATCGGGCGCCACCCAGACGCAGGTGCAATTGCGCTTCCCGACCCGTGAAGCAGCGCTGGCCTATGCCGAAGCGCAGGGCCTGATCGTTGAAATCGTCCCCCTCGGGCCGGTGCGCCTCAAATTGCAGGCCTATGCCGACAATTTCAGATGAACGATTAAAGGGCGCCCGTAGCTCAGTTGGATAGAGCGCGGGACTTCTAATCCTGAGGCCGCAGGTTCGAATCCTGCCGGGCGCACCATTTTCCTCGCTTATCGTGATCTCCTTGCCTGGACACTTTGGTCTTTCGAGCAAAGTTCGTCGGGGCGCACCATATTTTTCCGGAGGTGATTCCGGTCGCAGGTCGGCCGCTGCCATTTTTTTGGTTGCCATGCGATTCGTGCTGCCTTTGACGCGTCTTAAAGATTCGTTTGCGTCTGCATTCATGAGATGCAAAGCTTGTTACGGCTTTAAATCGAGCCAATGGTCGTTGGGGGTGACGGCTCGCAGTTTTAGTCTCCCCGGCAAATGCGCGGCCCGCCACGTTGAAGGGGGACAAGGTTTGCCATGATGAGACTTGCAATTGCGTTGATGCTGACGATCGCGGCAGTGCCCGCCAAAGCTGTGGTGATGAACCTCAACACCGGCACCGCCGCATGGTCGGTTACACAGGAAAGCGGCACCGACAACGGGCTTGGCATTGGATCGACCAATGCCGCGGTCGTGCTGGTGGGCACGCTACCGTTCGCTGCAAATCTTCCCGGCTTTGAAGCTTTTGCGTGGGCCAATCCCTTTGGCGGCGCCATCTGGATCGGCCATCGCGACACTGATGGCCAGTTCAGCAATGGCGGTTCGATTACATGCGGTTCGCCCTGCGGTGCGACCGCCGGCTATTATCGCTATGACCTGTCGTTCGATGCATCGTTCGGCGGCAGCCTCAACCTTTCCGGCTTCACGGCCGACAATGGTGTGCGATCGCTGACGGTGTCACAAGCGGGTGTCGGCACGCTTTATTCCTGCACAGCCGGCGGCCCCGGCAATCTGTGCGCCGCCACACAGACCGCGATTACCGCGGCAACAGGCAATCTGGCGCTTTCGGCGGTTCCGGGCGGCCAGGTCACCATCAGCGCGCGTGTCCAGAACCTCGATGGACCGGGGCGGAATCCCAGCGGTTTCATCCTTGCCGGGTCGGCGTCTCTCAACGACCAGACCACTATAGTGCCTGAGCCTGCGGCCTGGGCGATGCTCATCATGGGCTTCGGCCTGACCGGCGCTGCGATGCGCAATCGCCGGGCGAACCGAATATTCCGCAACGATGTACAATCGAAGTCGCGCCTGTTCAGTAGCGCCAACTGGTAAGATCGGCATCGCGCGGTGCCGTCGCCTCGATCCGCTTCATGATTTTGTCGACATACATCGTGTTATAGCGCAGCCGTGAAATCGCATTGGGCAAGGTGGGGTCGCCGTTCCAGCAGTGTTCGGCACGGTCGCCATATTTCACTTCACCGCCATAGGCAGGGACGGCTCGCCTCAGAAAATCCTCCGTCAGATAAACAGCATTGTTGAGATAAAAATTGTCCATGTCACCGACATAGAGATGGATCTTGCCGGCCAGCTTGGGCCCCAGCGTTTTCCAGTCGCGCTCCATGATGTGCCGCAGGTCATAATTTTCGCGCCAATAGGCTGCAACCGCCGGATCGATGACGCCGGTGCGCTTGTCCCAGATGCGTTGCGGATAACCATCGGCACCCATCGGCGAATAAACTGCTTCCCAGATGTCCTGTTGCCCACCCGAGCGGCTCTTGTCGCCAAGTACCAGTTCGAGGCGGTTCTCCATTTCGGCGGTATAGGCGACCTGTCCGAGATAGTTGCGCTTACCCGGCTTTGGCACGCGCCCGAACGGACCTTCGTTCCAATAGGCATTTTTTTCGCTGTACATGTCGGTCAGCATATTCTGGCGAAAGTCGATCGGGTCGGGGCAGGCGGCGAAGGCGCCGTTGAAGCTGTCGGGATATTTGATCTGCGCCGCCAACGCTTCCCAACCGCCCGTCGACCCGCCGTACATGAACCGCGCCCAGCCGGCGCCGAGCCCACGGTAGCGGCGTTCGAGTTCAGGGATGAATTCCTCGACGATCGCGTCGCCATACGGGCCTAGGTTGGCCGAGTTCACGGCATAGCTGTCGTCGTAATATGGATTGCTATGGTCGATTTCGACAATCAGCATGCGCGGCGTACCATCCGCAATCCAGTGCTTGTAGAAGCGATAGGCCTCTTGCTGTTCGACCTTGTTGTAGCAAGGTTCATTGAACCGCGCGTTGGGGATGCACTTCAAATCGGCGTCAGGCGGGGTCGTTCGAAATCCACCGAAATCATCGGGAAAATGGCCGTGATTGATGATCAGTGGAAAACGCGCTTTGGGATGCTTGTCGAAATCGCGTGGTACCAGAACATGGCCACGCAGGTAGACATCTGTGCCCCAGAATTCTGACAGTTTTTCACTGCGGATCTTGAAGTGACGGACGAACTCCGTATCGCGGGGCTCGGGAATTTTCGGCAAGACTTTGGTGAGCGGGATTGTGATCGTGCCAGGCTTGGCCGGGTCGAAGCTGAATTTGATCGGATCGCTGACAATGTTGCCTGGCTCAAGACGCCAGTTCTGGCCGGCGCCGCGCGCTGCCGGCAGTTTGACCGTCTTGCCATTGCCCAGCTTGTAGGTCTGATATTTGTGAAAGACCGCCTGGACGAAATACTCGCCCTTGGGAAGTTGCGCCATGTCCTCGGCCGGGTAGCCAAGCACGCCGGTGCCGATTTCGAAGCGCGCGCCGGGCGCGGCAGCGTCGGCGTTGATGCCGAACACCTGCGCACCAAGATTGTCGGTGTTGACCAGAAACCGCGGTTCGCGCGTGCCATCCGGCGTGAGGATCAGCAGAATGCGGCCGTCGTTCGTGCGTTCAATGCCGGTGGACGGCAGGGAAACAACGAATTTCTCGGCGGCAACCGGTTGGCTTGCCATCACCAGCAACGGAAGCGACCACATTGAAATGCGACGAGTCAACATAAGGTCCTCACGAGATTGCGTATGCGACTGAGGCTGGCGTCCCGGAGGCTCGTTTGTCAAATGCCGACATGAATTTTCAATGACAGCGCCTTGACGCCGGACGGTGGCCGCCACATATGCGCCACCACTGCTGGCACTCGCATCGGTTGAGTGCCAACAGGCAGAATCAAACCAAAGTGAGGGAAGACCATGACATTCCGTCCGCTCCACGACCGGGTGCTTGTGCGCCGCGTCGAAGCTGAAGAAAAGACCGCCGGTGGGATCATCATCCCCGATACCGCCAAGGAAAAGCCGCAGGAAGGCGAAGTCGTCTCGGTCGGCACCGGCGCCCGCGGCGATGACGGCACCGTTCACCCGCTCGAAGTGAAGGCCGGCGACAAGATCCTGTTCGGCAAGTGGTCGGGCACCGAAGTCAAGGTCGGCGGTGAAGACCTGATCATCATGAAGGAAAGCGACATTCTCGGGATCCTCGGCTGAGCCTCGCTCGCCGAACCTGAAAGTCGTTCAACAACCAGACAAAGGAATTCAACATGGCAGCCAAAGACGTAAAGTTCGGCCGCGACGCTCGTGAGCGCATCCTGCGCGGCGTCGACATCCTTGCCGACGCCGTGAAGGTGACTCTGGGTCCCAAGGGCCGCAACGTCGTCATCGAAAAGTCGTTCGGTGCTCCGCGCATCACCAAGGACGGCGTCACCGTCGCCAAGGAAATCGAACTCAAGGACAAGTTCGAAAATCTCGGTGCGCAGATGGTCCGCGAAGTCGCTTCGAAGACCAACGACATCGCCGGCGACGGCACCACCACCGCCACCGTGCTGGCGCAGGCCATCGTGCGCGAAGGCATGAAGTCGGTTGCCGCCGGCATGAACCCGATGGACCTGAAGCGCGGCATCGATCTCGCAGTGTCGAAGGTTGTCGCAGACCTTAAGGCGCGTTCGAAGCCGGTTGCCGGCACCTCGGAAATCGCCCAGGTCGGCACCATCTCGGCCAATGGCGAGAGCGAAATCGGTGACATGATCGCCAAGGCCATGGAAAAGGTCGGCAAGGAAGGCGTCATCACCGTCGAAGAAGCCAAGGGCATGGACAGCGAACTCGACGTCGTCGAGGGCATGCAGTTCGACCGCGGCTACCTGTCGCCTTACTTCATCACCAACCCGGAAAAGATGCAGGTCGAGTTGGACTCGCCCTACATCCTGATCCACGAAAAGAAGCTGAGCAATCTCCAGGCCTTGCTGCCGGTTCTTGAAGCGGTTGTGCAGAGCGGCCGTCCGCTCCTCATCATCGCTGAAGACGTCGAAGGCGAAGCCCTGGCAACCCTGGTCGTCAACAAGCTGCGCGGCGGCCTCAAGGTCGCTGCCGTCAAGGCACCGGGCTTCGGTGATCGCCGCAAGGCCATGCTGGAAGACATCGCCGTCCTGACCAAGGGCGAGATGATTTCGGAAGACCTCGGCATCAAGCTGGAAAACGTCACCCTGCCGATGCTCGGCCAGGCCAAGCGCGTCACCATCGACAAGGACAACACCACGATTGTCGATGGCGCCGGCGATGCCGACAGCAT
>JAAFIT010000095.1 GCA_013298745.1 Sphingomonadales bacterium | reverse complement strand
AGTCGAAAAATTGCGCTGCAATTTTATCGCCGCCTTGGCCTGTCCTACACCCCACCAAATAGGTTACAACCGCTCCCATGAGCACTCTCCCCACCTTCACCCCCGTCCCTCGTCGCCAGCGCAGTGATGGCTGGTCTCCGGCGCGGCAGGCGGCGTTTATCCAGGCGCTGGAGGTGTGTGGATCGGTGGCGGCGGCGGCCGAGACGGTGGGGATGGACGAGGGATCGGCCTATCGGTTGCGGCGGCATCCGGAGGCGGAGGGGTTTCGCCGCGCCTGGGCGGTGGCGCAGGCGCGGGTGTGGCAGCGGGTGGAGCAGGTCGCGCTGGAGCGGGTGATCCACGGCGAACTCGAGACGATCGAGCGTGATGGCATGGTGGTGATGACGCGGCGGCGGCCGTGTTCGGACCGGTTGATGATCCATATGTTGAAGCAGCAGGTGGAGCGGCTGGAGCGCGAGGCGGCGGCGCGCACCGCGGCGCAGGAGGCGGCGGACACGGCGCCGCGCTGGATGGCGGAGGAGCGGCGGCCGCAGCCACCCTTATCGGCGGAGGCGGAGGAAACCCGGGCGCTGCACGAATTGCAGGCCGAGCTTGGCGCCCTGCCCGATTCGCATGGCTGGGACGCGCGGACGCTGGCGTTGACGATCGATCTTGACGGCCCGGTGCCGCCGCTGCCTTCGCCGCCGAAGACGTTGCGGCCCGATGATGGCGCGCTCGCCGTGCGGTCGGGCAAGGCGCGGCTGCGCGAACCGGCCAGCCCCCGCAACGGTCAGCCACGCAACGTCCAGCCGTCAAGGGCCGCTCTGCCAAAGGCCCAGCCGCAGGGGGCCGCGCCGCGAAAGGCCAGAGAATCGCTGCTTTCGACTGGCTTTTCACCCGAGCCGGAGGTGATCCGCGCCGGTGCCGGGCGCAATTTCGTGCCGCGCCCCTATGATCCCGGCGTCGGATTGAGCCCGCACTGGCCGCTCAATGCCGATTGGCCCCCTGCTGGCTCGCCCAATAGCAGCGAGTTCAATCCCAGCTGAAGCGGTACCCATAGGACAGGCCGGCGGAAAACTGGCTGCGCTGGCCGCGTTGCTCGATCAGGCTCGAATCGGCGACGGTGCGGCCGAGATTGTCATAGCCGGTGAACAGGGTGAGCGCGCCCTTTTCGCCGCGCCGGCCGAGCGGCTTGGTGATCGAGCCGTTGATGCCGCTCGAAACCCGGCCGCCGCCGGTGCGGAACTGGGCAAGGCCGGTGGCGGCGGATTGTTCGGCATTGACGCCGAAATAGGCGTTGGTGAAGCTGGCGCCGCCAAAGCTGCTACGGGCGCCGATCGACCACAGCCACAGGCCGTTGGTGCCGGGGGTGCCGATGCGGTCCGAATAGCTGAAGTTGGTATCGGCGACGAGGCCATCATGCCCGCCAAAGCCCTGGCGAACCTCGGCGCGGAGTTTGAACTTGTTTTCGATGAAGGAATATTGCGCAAAACCGCCGATTTCGCCGGCAAAGCCGACATCGCCCATGCCCTGCAACGCCGTGCTGCCCCCGGTGATCAGGAACGGCGAGCCACCGGTGTTCTCGTTGCGACGGAAACGGAATTTGAACAACGGCCCGACCTTCCAGCCATCCTGGTTGATCGCGTTCCAGCCAAGGCCATCGGGAATGGAGAAGAACACCGCGTCACGATAATTCAGCCGCAGATCGGGGAACAACGACAGCGCAGAGTCGCGGCTGCCCTGCCACACCGGCGAATAAACCGGCGCAAAGCCGACGCCGAGCGTCCACGCCTTGGGCCGCGGCATCTGGGCGCGCTGGGCGGTGGTTGGGACGCCGGGAGCCGGGCCTTGAGCGAAGGCGGGCGACGCAAAGGGCGCGAAGGCAGGAGCGGAGAGAAGGAGGAGAGCGGGAACGAAACGACGAAGCACGGTGGGGCAATCCTTGCAGAGTTACGGCGGTGTAATGTTGAATGAAAGATTCGGCAATCGCTTGATCTGGCGCAACGACGATTGGCTCCAAATGGTGCCACCATGCGTTGTAACCCGATCTGAACGGAGCTTTGGAAAATGCAGATGACCACGAATTCTGGCTTGGCCGCCGTTGAAGCCGCACTGAAGACGCGGCTGGCGGCGCTGACGACCGATATTGCCGGCATCGAAGCCGATCGCCGCGCGCCGCTCGATGCCGATTTTTCGGAACAAGCGAGCGAGCTGGCCGGGCAGGACGCGCTGGGCGGCATCGAGGACGGCAAGGTGGCCGAGGCCGACGCCATTCGCGGCGCCCTCGCCCGCGTTGCGGACGGCAGCTATGGCAAGTGCGTCAGTTGCGGCTGCACCATCCCCGCCGCCCGCCTGGCCGCCGTGCCGACGGCAACGCGGTGTGTGGCGTGCGCCGAAGCGACGAGCGGGTGACTTCGCCGGGCTGAGCGGCTAGAGCGGGGCATGGACAGTGAAACCAGCCCCTTCATCCGCTTTGGCCAGTGGTTCGAAGCCGCCAGCGCCACCGAGCCGTCGGACCCCAACGCCATGGCGCTGGCAACGGCGACGCCCGATGGCCGGCCGGCGGTGCGGGTGGTGCTGTGCAAGTTCTGGGATGAACGCGGTTTCGTGTTCTACAGCAACATGGACAGCCGCAAGGGCCAGGAACTGGCCGCCAACCCGTTGGTGCACCTCGATTTCCACTGGAAGACCCAGCGGCGGCAGGTGCGGATCGATGGCCGGGCGGAAGTGGTGCCGGATGCCGAAGCCGACGCCTATTTCGCGACGCGGCCGCGGGAATCGCAGGTCGGCGCCTGGGCCTCGATCCAGTCCCGCCCGCTCGAAACGCGGGAGACTTTCGAGGCGCGGATCGCCGAAATGACGGCGCGCTTTGCCGGCGGTGACGTGCCGCGGCCGCCGCGCTGGACCGGCTGGCGGGTGGTGCCGCAGGTGATCGAATTCTGGCAGGATCGGGACAACCGCCTGCACGAACGGCTGGTGTTTACCCGTTCCGGCGACGGCTGGTCGGTGGGGCTGCTCTACCCATGAAGCGGATCCCGTTCCGCCAGGTCGATGCCTTTGCCGATGCACCGTTCAGCGGCAACCCGGCGGCGGTGATGCTGCTCGATGCCTGGCTGCCTGACGCGGTGCTGCAAGCCATCGCCGAGGAGAACAACCTGGCCGAAACGGCGTTTCTGGTGCCCTGCCCCGATCCGGAAACGGCGGACTTCGATCTGCGCTGGTTCACGCCGGGGATCGAAGTCGCGCTGTGCGGCCATGCAACGCTGGCGAGCGGGCATGTTGTGCTGAGCGCGGCGCCGGGGATGAAGCAGGTGCGGTTCTCGACGCAAAAGGCCGGGGTGCTGACGGTGATGCGGGCTAAAAGTGGCTATGCGCTGGCACTGCCGTCATGGCCGGCGGAGGACAGGATTGCAGGCTCCGAGTTGCAAGCGATCAGCGCGGCGCTGGGTGCGATGCCGGTGGAAGCCTTGGGGCGCGGCAGCGATTACCGCGTCGCAGTGTTCGCCGATGCGGCTGCGGTTCGGGCATTGCAGCCCGATTTCCGCGCCATCATCGCACTGCAAACGGGCCATGACCTGATGGTGATCGCGACGGCACCAGGCGTTGAAACCGACGTTGTCAGCCGGGTGTTCGTCCCCGAAGCGGGTGTGGACGAGGACAGCGTTACCGGATCGGCCCATGCCATTATCGGTAGCTATTGGGCCAAGCGGCTTGGTCGCGATGCGTTCACCGCCTATCAGGCCAGCCGCCGCGGTGGGCATCTTGGCGTTATTGTTACTGGCGACCGAGTCATCCTCACCGGCGGCTGCCGCACCGTCATCGAAGGCGAATTCCTGCTGGCATGATGCAGCGCGACTTCCTCAAGATGCATGGCCTCGGCAATGATTTCGTCGTGTTCGATGCGCGTGTCGAACCGCTCGACTTGTCGGCCGCTGTGGTGCGGCGACTGGCGGACCGGCGGACGGGCATCGGCTGTGACCAGTTGATCATCGTCGACGCCAGCGCCACGGCCACAGTGCGCGCGCGCTTCTGGAATTGCGATGGCGAGGAAGTTGCGGCGTGCGGCAATGGCAGCCGCGCGGTTGCGGCTTTGGTGGGCGGAGAGGCCAGCATCGAAACCGCAGGTGGCAAGCTTACGGCGGAGGCGATCGACGGCGGCGCCAGCGTCGATATGGGCAAGCCACGCTTCGGCTGGGAAGAGGTGCCGCTCGCGTATCCGATGGATACGCTGCGACTGCCGTTGGCGTGGGACGGGCTCGAAGGCCCCAGTGCGGCGAGTGTCGGCAACCCGCATGTGGTGTTCTTTGTCGATGATCCTGGCGCCATCGATCTTGCGAGCATTGGCCCGATCATCGAACATGATCCGGTGTTTCCTGAACGCACCAATGTTGGCGTCGCAGCTCTTCCGACCCGTGATCAAATGATATTGCGGGTTTGGGAACGCGGTGCCGGCTTGACGCTGGCGTGCGGGACCGGCGCCGTAGCCGCAGTAGCAGTCGCACAGCGGCGCGGCCTGGCCGATGCGCGCGTCACGGTCAGCCTGCCGGGCGGCGAGCTCGTCATATCGCGCACCGACAGCGGCCACCTTGTCATGGCCGGTCCCGCCGTCGTTTCCTTCACGGGCATTGTTGATTTGGAGCATTATCAATGAGCTGGCTTGACCGGCTGAAATCGGGCCTGACCCGATCGACGAGCAAATTGGGAGACAGCCTGGCCGGCCTAGCAACCGGCACGCTACCACTCGACGAGGCACGGCTCGACGAAATCGAAGAGGCATTGATCGGCGCCGATCTGGGACCAGCAGTCGCTGCGCGCATCCGCGATCGCCTCGCCGATGTGAAGTTTGCCAAGGGCATTGACGAGGTCGGGCTGAAGGCTGCGGTGGCGGCCGAAGTCACCGCCGTAATGGCGCCGGTTGCGAAACCGCTGCAAGTCACGGCGTTTCCACGCCCGCACGTCATCCTCGTCGTCGGCGTCAATGGTTCGGGCAAGACAACGACGATTGCCAAGCTGGCGCGGCGCTTTACCGAGCTTGATTACACCGTGATGCTGGCGGCGGGCGATACGTTCAGGGCAGCGGCCATCGCACAGCTGAAGATATGGGCCGATCGCATCGGCGTACCAGTGATCGCCGGCGAGCAAGGCGCCGACGCCGCGGGCCTGGCTTTCGAAGCCTTGAAGGCCGCCCGCGAAGCCGGCAGCGACGTGCTGATCATCGACACCGCCGGCCGCCTGCAAAACAAGGCCGGTCTGATGGACGAACTCGCCAAGATGCGGCGGGTGATCCAGAAACTCAGCCCGGCGGCGCCGCACGATACAGTGCTGGTGCTCGATGCCACAACCGGCCAGAACGCTCTCAACCAGATCGAAGTGTTCCATGACATCGCCAGGGTGACCGGCCTTGTGATGACCAAATTGGATGGCTCCGCGCGCGGTGGCGTGCTGGTGGCAGCGGCCGAACGTTTTGGCCTGCCCATTCATGCCATAGGCGTTGGCGAAGGCATGGATGATTTGCGACCGTTTACCGCCGAAGACTTTGGCAATGCGCTGGCGGGCATCGACTAACAGTTCCAGCGCATCGGGTTGACATCGCGCCGCGCGGCTGCACTGTCACCGGCAAAAGTGTTTCCTTGGGGGTTTGAATGAACGCAGCACCTGGCATGACCGAGGGCGGGCGGCGGCTGCTGGTTGTGCTGTTGTTTGTCGCCATCGCGCTCAACTATGTCGACCGGCAGGTGTTGGCACTTTTGAAGCCAACCCTTGAAGCCGAATTCGGCTGGTCTTCGCGCGAATTTGCGCATCTGGGCTCCGTGTTCCAAATCGCCGCTGCGTCGGCGCTGCTGTTCGTCGGCTGGTTCATCGATCGCGTCGGGGTGCGGCTCGCGTTGGGGCTCGGCGTCGCGTTATGGAGCCTTGCCGGCATGGCACACGCCTTTGCTTCGACGGTTCAGCAGTTCGTCGTTGCCCGTGTTGCGCTTGCTGCGGCAGAGTCGGTCGGAACGCCGGCGGCGGTCAAGACGGCGGCGGTCTATCTGCCACTGAAACAGCGTTCCTTTGCGCTTGGTCTGTTCAATACAGCGCCCAATATCGGCGCCATCCTCACCCCCCTCCTCATCCCGCCGCTCGCCCTTGCCTTTGGCTGGCGTGCGGCGTTTCTGATAACGGGCGCTTTAGGTTTTGTCTGGCTGGTGTTCTGGATTCTGGGAACACGCAACATCCAACCTGTCGAAGCCGTTACGGCGCAAACGCCAAAACCGGCGAGTTGGGGCGCGCTGCTCACCGATCGCCGCAGTTGGACGATTATCGGTGCCAAGGCCATCACAGATCTGGTCTGGTGGTTCGTGCTGTTCTGGATGCCGGATTTCTTTCACCGCGTGTTCGGGATGGAACAGGGCAAGCTTGGTTACCCGATCGTGCTGATTTATGTGCTCGCCGCGTGCGGCGCATTGTCATCGGGCTGGCTATTTCCGCGGCTGGTTGATGCCGGCTACAGCATTAATGCGGCGCGCAAGCGTTCAATGCTGTTCTATGCACTGCTGATCCTGCCGATGCCGCTCGCGCTGGTGACCGGCAGCCCTTGGGTAGCGGCGATCCTCATCGGCATTGGTCTCTTTGCGCATCAGGGCTTTTCCACCAACATTTTCGGCCTCACCGCCGATGTCATTCCCGGTAGCGGCGTGGCACGGGTGGTCGCGATGGGCGCAGTAGCTGGCAACCTGTCAGGAAGTCTGATGCTCGAACTGACTGGCTGGTCGATAGACAATGGCCATGGCTATTGGCCGATGTTTGCAATCTGCGCTTCAGCCTATCTGCTCGCCTTGGCCTTTATCCACCTGATGCTGCCCGTCATTCGTTCTGCCAACCCCTGACTGGGCTATCGTCAATCATCAAAAAAGGCGGCGCCGGTTTACCCGGCGCCGCCCTTTATTGTTAGCGACGGCGATTAGAAGTTCACGCGACCGGTCACACCGAAGTAGCGATCAGCTTCACGCGGGATCAGGTACCGCAGCGAGCCACCCGGGCCACCATTGGTGATCTGCGCAGGAAAGCTGGTATCAAACAGGTTCTTCACGACGAACTGAACGCGATACCGGTCGTCCTTTTCGATCAGGCCAATCTGCAGATCAACGAGGCTATAAGCATCGATGGTCCCCTGCTGGCGCACCACAGGGCTAGCATCGAACAGGGACAACTGGCTAGACTGGGTTGAAGCCTGGAAACCGAAGCTGACATCGATCGGTGCGCCGGTCCGCCAGCGATAGTCAGCGCCCAGCGAGCCCTTCCACTTTGGAGCGAAAGCCAGCGGCGTGCCAGCCGGAATGACCGTCGCGCCCGGAGGTGCGTTGAAGGCGTCGACTCGCGCATCGGTGTAAGCAACACCACCCGAGATCGTCAGATCGTCGATCGGACGATACAGAAGGTCGAGTTCGGCACCGCGGGTCGAGATGTCACCGGCATTGGTGAAGCGCGTGATCACGACGCCAGCCACCAAATCGGGGTTATTGGCCTGGAAGTTCTTGTACTTGGCGTAAAAGGCCGCAACGTTCAGGATCAAACGGCCGCCCATGAGCGCATTCTTCAAACCGACTTCGAACGAGTCCGCAATCTCGGGTTCGATGACATTGGTGCCGTTGGCATTCAGGTTGAAGAAGACGTTGTAGGCTGGCCCCTTGTAGCCGCGAGCGTAGGTGCCATAGGCCATCACGTCATCGCTGATATCGAATTGCAAGCCGCCCTTGCCCGACAAATTATTCGCGCTGGTGTCGGTACGGAACGGCACGCCATTGCTGGCCAGCGGGTCGCCGTTGATGTTGGTCGGCGTCGATGTCGCGAACACGCCGGCGTCAAAGTTGCGGTTGACCCCAGGGATGCCGGCGACATTGGGTGTGGTCACGCGGTTATGAAACACCGAAAGCGAGTCATGCGTATAGCGCAACCCGACGATACCGCGCAGACGATCGGTGAAG
>JAAFIT010000094.1:1597-7953 GCA_013298745.1 Sphingomonadales bacterium | reverse complement strand
GTCACCGCCGAACGCCCGGCCAATTATGCCATCGGCGCCGCCAGCGTGACGCGCACGCCGGTGCCGTTGATCAACACGCCACAATCGATCCAGGTGTTGACCCGCACCCTGCTCGACGAACAGCAGCTGTTCACCCTTGCCGATGCGGTGCGCAACATCTCGGGTGTGGTGACCGCGTTGCCGTCTGAAGCAGTGCTCGCCAACCCGATCGTCCGCGGCTTTGAATCCGAAGTCTTTGTCGATGGCCTGATCGCCTATGGCGATACCGCTGTTGTTGACCCATCGAGCCTGTCGGGGGTCGAACGCATCGAGGTCGCCAAGGGGCCAACATCGCTGCTGTTCGGCGGCGGCACCGGTGCGCCGGTTGGCGGCCCCATCAACATCGTCACCAAGGTGCCGACCGGTGAAGCGCATTATGCGGCGCAGCTTCGCGCCGGCAGCTTCGGCACGATCGCGCCGAGCATCGATATCGATCAACCGCTGAGCGAAGGCTTCGGCATCCGGCTGACCGGCGAATATCTCAATTCGAACGATGATGTCGATGTCGTCGGCATCGAGCGCCTGACCTTCAATCCGTCGCTGAAGGCCGCCCTGGGCCAAGATACCGATTTCGTCCTCCGGTTCGGCTATTCGAAGGTGAAGCAACTCGAATATGCCGGCCTGCCCGCCGCCGTTGTCGGCCTGCCGACTGTCGATCCCTATCGCTTTTCGGGCGCCACCGATGCGCCGCGCACCGAGATCGAGAACAAGATGGCCACCGGCGTGCTGACCCACCGCTTTTCGGACAAGGTGAGCGCCACCGTCCAGCTGCGCCGTTATGTCAGCGATTTCGATGAATTCGGCACCTTCCCGTTCATCGCCTTTTTCCCGCCGGTTGGAACGACCTACACGATGTTCCAGGGCCGGCTGCCGATTGCGGTGCGCGAATGGACCGCCGATGCCAGCCTCACCGCGGAATTCGAAACCGGCGGGATCGAGCATGTCTTCCTTGCCGGTTTCCAATATGATGCGACCGACTATCGCGGCGCGATCAGCTTCTCGCCGATCGGCACGCTCGACTATGCCGTGCCGGGCAGCGACCTGCCGTTCGGCCCGATCCCGGATGTCCCGGTGCAACTGGTCAACGAATACCGCACCACGGCGCTTTATGCGCAGGACCAGATCAGCATCGGTGAGCGTGTCCATATCCTCGCCGGGCTGCGCTGGAGCAAGCTGGGGCAGACCGAAGTGCTCGGCGGCGTCGGCAATGATCTGTCCAAAGGCCGCGTCGATCCGCGTATCGGCGCCAGCATCGACGTGGCCGATGGCATCGCGCTGTTCGGCGGCTGGGCAACCGGCTCGCGCCAGGCGATCTTCTTCAATGGCGGTGGCGCTGCGCCGGTGCCGGAAACCTCGCGCGTGTTCGAAGGCGGGGTCAAGTTCGCGCTGAAGGACGCCGGCCTGTCGGGGACGCTCGCCGTATTCGACCAGAAGCGCCGCAATGTGCCGACGGCCGATCCGCTCAACCCCTTCGCCTCGGTGCAGACCGGCGAACAGCAATCGAAGGGCTTTGAAACCGACCTGATCTGGGAGCCGAGCCGCAGCCTGTCGGTGCTGGCCAGCTATGCCTATACCGATGCCAAGGTGACGGCGGACACCAGCATTCCGGCGGGTGACCGGCTGCCGCGCGTGCCCGAACACAGCGGCCGAGTGGCGGTGCGCTACCGCGTGCTCGATGGCGCGCTGCGGGGGTTCGGCATCGGCGCCGGCATGTCGGCGGCATCGGCTGCCGAGATTACCCTGCCGAACAGCGATCGCGGCGACAGCTATGCCGTGTTCGATGCCCAGGCGAGCTACGATCTCGGCAAGTTCCGCCTTGGCCTTTCGGTCGCCAACATTTTCAACAGCGGATACTTCATCCCCTACCAATATCTCGGCCAATCGGTGCTGCGCCCCGGCCAGCCGCGCTCCGCCTTTGTGACGCTTGGCGCCAAATTCTGATTTTTGGAGAATGACAATGAATATTGATCGCCGTTTTCTTTTGGGTGGCATGGCCGGCACGGCAGCGCTGGCGCCGTTTCTGGCACTGGAACGCGCCATGGCGCAGGTGCCCGCTGCTCCCGCCAACCCTAGCGTTGCCGAACAAAAGGCGATGGAAGCCCGGCACATGGATGCGATGAACAAGGTGCTCGGCCCTGGCCTGTGGGGGCAGGAGCAGATCGCCATGCTGGTCTACCCCAAGTTCACCGCACTCGATCTGGTCGGCCCGCATTATTTCTTTGCCTGCATGTTCGGCGCCAAGGTGCATCTCGTGACGACCGAGAAAGACCTGACGCCGGTGGCATCCGACCTCGGCCTCGCCATTGCGCCGACGATCACCATGGCCGATTGCCCCAAGGATCTCGATCTGGTGTTCGTGCCGGGCGGCACCGAAGGCACGATGGCGGTGATGAACAATCCGGCCGCCATCACCTGGCTTACGGACCGGGCTTCGCGCGCCAAGCACATCACCAGCGTCTGCACTGGATCGATGATCCTCGGCAAGGCGGGGCTCTTGAGGGGCAAGCGCGCCACCTCGCACTGGGTGGCGCGGCCGGTGCTTGCCGATTTCGGCGCGACGCCGGTTGACGAGCGCGTGGTCACCGACGGCAAGGTGACGACCGGCGCCGGGGTATCTGCTGGGATCGATTTCGGCATCGCCGTGGTCGCCGCGCTACGCGGCCGCGCCTATGCCGAGGCACTCATGCTGCAGGCCGAATATGCGCCCGAACCGCCCTTCCCCGGCGGCACTATGGCAACGACGCCACCGGCGGTCGGTCGGTACGATGATGTACGAGATGTTCGCGCCGCTGGAAGGCCAGTTCAGGGCTATTGCGAAAACGGGAGCCGGGAGCAGTTCCTGATCGTGCCGGATCACACACGGCTGGTTGCACTCGATCACTGCAGCCCTGTCGCTTCGGGCACGACTGCATGTGATTCTAATGGTAGCGTAGGTACGTCGCGTGGAACGGCGGACCCTGGATCGCCGACATCTGGGTCGAGTGTAGCTGGGACGTCATTGTCCGCAAGGGAACGCTCATCCGTTGCCGCTCACGGTGCGGTGCGCCACTGCTAAAACGCTCGGCTGATCGATGCAAAAATCCTTGGGTTATTCTGCAGAAACCCTGGGCCTTTGTCCGGACCGAAAACGCGATAGTTGGTCGCGGCGATCCCCAATCCAAGCGCAAACCCGCCAAGTGCACGGTTCGCCTGAAGCGACCAGTCATAATATAAGCGCATGCCGGTGTCCCCGGGGTCGGCTGGGATCGCGGATACACCACCGTGGCCATTAAACGACCATTGACCGAGTTTGACCAAACGAGTGTTGACCTCGCCATAGAAGGTGGCGCCCCCGTCCCGCAGATAATCCGGCGACACATAGATCCGCATCCGCAGGTTGCGACGGGCATAGCCGACGAAACCTTCGAAATAATGCGGTGAATAGGCCTCATCGAAAAGCGAACCCGCCGCATAATCGCGATGGATTGCACCGAATTCGAGCGACGTCTCACCCTGCCGCCACGCATAACCGACATATTGGTTGGAGCCATTGTAATGCAGGCTGCTCTCGCCGCCCGCAATCGTGACACTGGCGCCGGCAAAAAGACCACTGACGTGGTCGTAGCTGATTTCCAGGCTCGCAGCGGCATCATCACCGCTGGTGCTTTCACCGCGAAAGATCTCGCTGGTCATCAACGAGACATTGCCGGCAAATTGCGCCTGGGCGGCCGTTGGCAGCAGAGCGCCGCCAAGCAAGAACCCGCGCAGGACCGCTGCCAACACCCCTGCAGGAAACCCCTTAACTGCGCGACCGGCAAGCATCCGCATCAAGGGCGGACAAGCGCGCAACGGCTGCACAGGCGTCGATCACGCCGGGCGGGCCCATCGCCGTCGATGCGACAAAACCAACGCCGCGGCGAGGAGACAGTTGCCGCAGCAGCGCCGCCAGACCGCTGACATGCGCGGTGGCGTAAGAACTGCCGCTGACCAAACGCCATCTGCCCTCCGGCTCGGTGGTGGGGACATCCCGACCGGGGGCTATGTAGACGTTCGCTTCGCGGGCTGACAACCGCTCATCACCAACAGGGAGAACGCCTGCAACCGACGATGGAAAGCTCAGGTGCGGGTGGTTTTGATCAACTGCGGCAACGATTGTCATGCCGCGCGCAAGGCCGATGGAAATCAAAGTCGCGAGCAGCCGATCAGGCGGCCCCGTCAGACTGAGATTGACGACATCGACTTTGTGTTCCAGCGCATAGGTCATCGCTTTGGCGAGGCTCAGGGTGTCGCAGACGGTGGCACCGCCAAGCGGTCGTTCCCAACACGCCCGAAGCCCCAGAATATGCGCGCCAGGGGCAACACCGGCGATACCGACGGCATTGTTCGTCCGTGCCGCGATGATCCCGGCAACGCCGGTTCCATGTCGTTCAGCGACCGCAAGATTACCGGGAACGAAATTCTGGACAGCAATGGTCTGGCCAACGAAATCAGGGTGTGCCGTATCGATCCGGCTGTCGACGATCGCAATGGTCTGGCCGCGGCCGGTCGAAAACTGGTGCAGGCTCGGCAAATGCCAACGCGCCATTGCCGGCTGGGCGGCCGAGAGACGATCATTGTAGCTGGCTGGGGCCGCTCCGAGCATTTCGAAGGTGTTGAGCGGCTGCGACCATTCCACCCCCTGCTCCTTGGCAACCTCTGCGGCGGCCGCTTCAGCCGAACGGCCATCGGTGACCGCCATGATCAGGCAATCGACACCGACAACCTGCATCGGCCAGCTTTCCAGCAGCGTCAGGCGATGGTCGCGAGCGATCTTGCGAGCGATGCGCAGTCGCACTTCCTGCCCCATCGGATCGCCATAATCGCCGCCATAGCTGTTGCCGGCGCGATAATGCTCGGCGCCCAGGCGTAGCATGACCATGATCCGCGGCTGTTCACCTTGCGGCGCATTGGCCACAGGCGGCGCAGTCGCAGCGGCCGCCACCCCGCCCAAAGCAAGTCCAAGAAACAGGATCAGCCTGCGCAACATCAGCGACCCGCGCCATCGATGGCTTCCGCCATCGCGATTTGCGGTTTGGTGCGCAGTGCAGACAGAACGGCATCTCGCCGCGCCGGATCGATGCCGATCTGCCAGACACCGGTGCTGCTCGGCACGCCGATAACCCGTGCGCCTGTCGCGCCGATGAGCGACCGAGCTTCTCCGGCATCGATCCCGGGCGCGAACATGACAATGGCATTGGCGCCCGCGGTTGCGACGGGCGCATCGCTCAATGTCCGAAACCCTGGGTTGGCATTGGGCCGTTGCAGCGATGGCATGAACTGCAGGCCGATGACCGCAATGCCGATCACGGCGGCGGCCTGTGCCGTCCGCAGCCAGCGTTGCGTCGTGGCGCTGCGAAACTGCGCTGCTGGCGCCTGGGCCGCCGTTGCACGTGCGGCTCGGGCCGAGGCCAAATCGATGACATTATCCGCAACACCCGACTTTGCGACTTGCGCTTTGTCGAGCCCCAGCCGCGCCATCAGTTCGGGCGGCAATTTTGGCTCCAGCGGGATTGCCTTGCGAATGAGAGCATCGAGGCGCTGCATTTCGCCCAACCGGCGGGTTGCTTGCGGATCGGCTTCGATCATCGCCTTGACCCGTGACGCTTCGGCGTCCGACAAACCGCCATGCAGCAAGGCAGCAATCTGATCATCACTTATTGTCATGCCGACCTCCGTGCATCCGGGTTGCGATGGACATGGGATTCGATGAACTGACGCGCACGCGACATCCGACTCATGACTGTGCCGATCGGAATGTCGAGCATGTCGGCGGTTTCCCGATAGGATTTTTCTTCAAGCACCACGGCCGCCATCACGTCGCGCAGCTCAACCGGCAGGCGTGCCAGCGCCGCGCGCACCGCATCCAGCTCGGATCGCTGCTCCAGCCGGTCAACCTCGTCATCGCCTGACAAATCATAGGCTTCGTCGATATCGACCGGCACACCGCGCACCCGGCGAGCCCGGGCGCCATCGATATTGATATTGCTGGCCAGACGAAACACCCAATTCTCCAGATTCGTGCCGACCTGCCATTGATCGATGCGGCTGAGCGCGCGTTCAAAGGCAGCTTGCAACAGATCGTCGCCCTGATCGGCGTTGCCGGCCAACCCATGGCAGAACCGGCGCAGCCGGGGCAGGAACGCCACAAGCCGCGCATCAATCAGTTCGTTGCGCGGTCGAGTTTCTGCAGCGGACATCATGCACCCCAAACAATAACGATTGGTGTCGGCCTTTATTCCGGCGCCCGTTCCTTTTCTTGCCGTCCCGTTGCGAGGCGAAACGCCTGCGGTCAAGCCTGC
>JAAFIT010000094.1:0-1587 GCA_013298745.1 Sphingomonadales bacterium | reverse complement strand
TGACGTGGGGAAGCAGGGCACGGCGCCTACGCTCATGCCCAATTTCGCACTCAGCTACACGAGAGATGGCGGCGGCTTTGGCATTGGCGAAGCCGAACCCTATCCGCAACAATGGCTCAATCGGCAGGAACGCCTCGTGCTTGCACTGTTCGGCGACCGCGGCGGTCTGCGTGTTGACGCGGCGATCGAAACACTGCTCGCCATGAACCATGTGTGGGACACGCCCTCTGCCCGGGCCCGGATCGGTCGCCAACCCATCACGCGCGAACCCCCGTACTTCGCCGCGACGGGCGGCGATGACTGGTTGCACCGGTTGCCCTTTCCGAGGCTATAAAAGGTGGCAAAGGGAGTCGCAGGATGACATTGCCGAATTCTCTCTCATTCGCCGAAGCCGGTTCTGAAAGGACGGATGATGCAGCTTTCCCGTCGTGACGTTATGGCAACACTTGCATTGGCGGCTTCGGCACCATTGCATGCGGCAATGTCGGCGAGCGGCGTTATCAAGCCACGCCGCCTGCGTCCCGGCGACACCATCGGCCTGATCGAACCGGCATCCGCCACCGACGAGGCGATGCAACTGACCATGGTCGAGGAAATGGTCACCGCCATGGGTCTGAAGCCCAAGCGTGCGCCCAATCTGGCAAGCCGCCACGGTTATCTGGGCGGCACCGACGAAAGCCGCGCCGCCGATGTCAACGCCATGTTCCGCGACCCAGAGGTCAAGGCGGTGTTCGCCGTGCGCGGCGGCTGGGGCAGCGCCCGCATGCTTCCGCTTCTCGATTGGCCGATGATCAAGGCCAATCCAAAGCTGGTCCTTGGCTTCAGCGACATCACCGCGCTGCACATGGCGATTGCTGCAAAGGCCGGTTTTGTGACCTTGCACGGCCCCAATGCCGGGAGCGCATGGGGGAAGGCATCGGTTGAACATTTCCGGGCGATTGCCTTTGATGGCACCGCGCCGTTGCTGGTCAATCCGACAGGCGCCGAAGACCGGCTGGTGCAACGGCAGTGGCGCACCCAGACGATTGGCAGCGGGCGCGCCCGCGGGCGGCTGCTGGGCGGCAATCTCACCGTGCTGACGTCATTGGCGGGCACCGAATATCTGCCGGATTTTTCGGGTTCGATCCTGTTCCTGGAGGATGTCGATGAAGCCGAGTACCGGATCGACCGGATGTTGACGCAATTGGGCCATGCCGGGGTGCTGGGCAAGGTGGCGGGTGTGGTGTTCGGCCAGTGCACCAATTGCACCGGATCAACCAGCGGGCGCTATGGCGGCTTCACCGTGACCGACCTGTTGAAGCATCATCTCGGCAGGCTCGGCGTGCCGGCCTATCAGGGCGCCTGGTTCGGCCACATTACCGACCAGTTCACCTTGCCCGTGGGCGGCATGGCGGAAATCGATGCCGACGCCGGCACCATTCGGCTGCTGGAGCCGGCGGTGGGGTGACGCAAGGAAAGGAAAGCGAAGGCACAGCCGAAAATGTCGTGACCGATGGCGGCTTGGAAATGATTGTGCAGCGACTAGCCAACGACGTGACCGCGCGCTTCAGGCGAGAAAGCGAGAAACGGCAAATGGCACGGAGGGCC
>JAAFIT010000093.1 GCA_013298745.1 Sphingomonadales bacterium | reverse complement strand
CGGGATCGGCGATGACGCTTCTGCTGGTGCCCGTCACCTGCGCGCTGCCTTGATGACACTGGTTGATGGCGGGCGCTGCGTCGCCATCATGCCATCATGGTTCTCGCCCGATGCCAGCGGTGCGGCAGGCTATGCCGCTGTCGCCAGGGTCGTACCGCCGACCTTTGACATGCTCTGCGCCGGCAAATTCTACGCCAAGCACGGCACCGGCATTTCGGTGCGCATCCTTGTTTACGACAAAGGGCGGACAAGCGAGACGATCCGCACCGTCGCAACCCACTACAGCGAAGCGATGAACCAGATCGCCCTCGTGCCGAAGCGACTGCCATTCATCCTGCCGACGACCAGACTGGCCCCGCACGTGGCTGTTACCCCGACAATCAAGCCTGCCGCTCGCAGCACCAGCCTTCTCGCCTCCGGCACAACGAAGAAGACGATTGCGCCGCGTCCTCCGCAACTGGACCTGAGCGGCGGCGATGCCTGCGAGGTCCCCTACACACCGCGCGCCGAAATCCGCGCCAGCGCTGCGCCTGTCGGCATCTACGTCCCTTATCGTGTCGCGCGCATCGACTTCGAGCATGCAACCGACCACCCGACACCGCTGGTTGAATCGCTAGCCATGGCGTCGATCGCGCCGCCGCCGGCCAACTATCGCCCCAAGCTGCCACTGCTCGCTTCCCGCGCCCTGTCAGCAGCCCAACTCGAGACGCTGATCTATGCCGGCCAATCATTCGAGCGAGATCTTCACGGCCGTTACCTGGCGGATGAACATGGCCTTCAGCTGACCGAACACGCCGATGGTGCCGCCTATCGGGCGGGGTTCTTCCTCGGCGACGGCACCGGGGCCGGCAAGGGCCGCCAGGTCGCCGGCATCGTGATGGACCAATGGTCGAAGGGCAGTCGCCGCCATGTCTGGGTTTCAAAATCTGCCGCCTTGCTCGAGGATGCCCGCCGCGATTGGGCGGCGCTAGGCGGCATCGGCATCGACATCCAGTCCCTGACCGATTGGGGGCTTGGTGATGCGGTCACGATGGATAGCGGCATCCTGTTCACCACCTATGCGACACTGCGCTCGTCGCGGCCCGACAAGGGCAGCCGCCGTGACCAGATCCTCGCCTGGCTCGGGGCAGGGGACGCCAAAGCGGCCTCCTTCGAAGGCCTCATCGTCTTCGACGAAGCGCACGCCATGGCCAATGCCGCCGGTTCCGCCAGCACGCGCGGCCCGGTCAAGGGGTCCGAACAAGGCATCTGCGGCGTCCGCCTCCAGCATCTGCTGCCGCGAGCCCGCATTCTCTACGTCTCGGCCACTGGCGCGACCGACATCGCCAACCTGGCTTATGCTACCCGGCTTGGCCTTTGGGGCACCGGAACCGCTTTCGAATCCCGCGAGATTTTCATGACCCAGATGCGGGAGGGCGGCATGGCAGCGATGGAACTCGTCGCCCGCGACCTGAAGGCATTGGGCCTCTACACCTCGCGCGCGCTGTCGTTCGAGGGCGTCGAATACGATATCCTCGATCACCAGCTGACCCCGTCACAGATCGCCATCTACGATACCTATTGCGACGCCTGGGAGATAATCCACCAGAACCTCGATATCGTCCTTGAAGCTACCAATGTCGTCGATGGCATGTCGGGCAAGACGCTCAACGGCAATGCGAAGGGCGCCGCACTCTCGCGGTTCGAGAGCACCAAGCAGCGGTTCTTTGGCCAGATGCTGACGGCGATGAAGCTGCCGAGCCTGATCCCGGCGATTAGCGCCGACCTTGCCCGCGGCGACGCCATTGTCATCCAGTTGGTCTCGACAGCGGAGGCCATGCTTGGCCGCCGTCTGGCAGACCTGTCGCCCGAAGAACGCGCCGCCCTTGATATTGAGCTGTCGCCGCGTGAATATGTCATCGACTATCTGACCAACGCCTTTCCCACCCGCGCCATGGAGATCTACACCGATCCGGAAGGGTTCATGCGCTCACGACCGGCGCATGACGAGGATGGCAATCCCCTGATCAGCAGCGAGGCCGTTGCTGCGCGCGACCGGCTGATCGAGCAGCTCTGCGCACTCCCGGCGGTATCGGCCGCGCTCGATGAAATCATCAAGCACTTCAGCGCCGACATTGTCGCCGAGGTCACCGGGCGCACCAGGCGTCTCATCACCGACCGCAATGGCAACCAGAAGCTCGAAAGCCGCGGCGCTCGCACCAATCTCGCCGAAACCTCGGCATTCATGGATGGCGCCAAGCGCATCATTGTGTTCTCCGACGCCGGCGGCACCGGCCGCAGCTACCATGCCGACAAAGGAGCTCGGAATCAGGCGCGGCGAATCCATTATCTGCTCGAGCCGGGCTGGCGTGCCGATGCTGCCATCCAGGGGCTTGGCCGCTCACACCGGACCCATCAGGCCTCGGCGCCGCTGTTCCGGCCGGTCACCACCGATGTAAAGGGCGAGAAGCGCTTCATCTCGACCATCGCCCGCCGCCTCGACAGCCTTGGCGCCCTGACACGCGGCCAGCGTCAGACCGGCGGCCAGAACCTGTTCAACGCCGCCGACAATCTCGAAAGCGCCCATGCCAAGGAAGCGCTCAACCGTTGGTATCACCTCCTCTACGAAAAGAAGCTGACCAGCATCGACTTCACGACGTTCGAGCGAAAGTCCGGGTTGAAGCTGCTCGATGAAGATGGCGGCGGGCTGAAGGACGACCTGCCGCCAATCCAGCGCTGGCTCAACCGCCTGCTGGCCTTCCCGATCGCTTTGCAAGCTCGACGTCGGCGTCGAGACGATCGTTGCCGAACGCATGGTCGAGATCGAACGCCATCTGCTCCGGCGCGATGACGACACCGGTGCCGAAAGCCACCTGCTACGCCTCGAAATGCACTTTCGCCCGCGCATCCTGTCGTTCGAGCGGATGATGGCGACGAGCGGCGAACGTCGCGGTGTCCGCTGGCTCCGCAACGGCCGCTCGCACATGGTTGCAGCTGCTGTGCCAGGGGTCAGCGTCATGGCTGACGACGGTGCCGTGCTGCCCGTCGAACATCTGATCCGGCCGACGAAGAGCGAGCGCATCAAGCGGTCGACCCTCGAGGAAAGCCACTGGGAAGAAATCGACCTCGGCATGTTCGAGCCGCTTTGGCACGCCGAAGCAGCTGCCGCCGCCGAGCGCATGGAGATCGAGACGATCAACATCGCCACCGGGCTCTTGCTGCCGATCTGGAACAAGCTGCCACGCGACGAGGTCCGCGTCTGGCGCATTGCCGACAAGGCTGGGCAATCTTGGCTCGGCCGCATCGTTCCCGACGCCGATCTTGGCGAACTTTCATCGAAGCTGGGCATCGCCATCAAGATCGATGTCGATCCAGAGGTGCTCGTGAAATCTGCCATAGCCCAGGGCCGCAAGGTCGACCTGCCAGGCACGGAGATGTCGATCTGGCCCTCGCTGGTCAACGGCAGCCGCCGCATCGAGCTGAAGGGGTTCGCGCCCGAGAAGCTCGATTGGTACAAATCGCTCGGCGGGTTCACCGAGATCATCGCTTACAAGACCCGGCTGTTTCTGCCGCCGGAAACAGCAGCGCAGATCATCGCCGTTCTGACTGGCAAGACGGCCGAAATCAAAGCCGCCGCATAACGACAGTAGCGGGAACGGGGTGCCATAATTAACCGTGTCATGAATTCGATATCCCGGCCCAGCTGCCGGCGTCGCGAGCCCCTTTCTGAATTGCCGCCAGACCGGGCACGGTATATACGTTGTCAGTATCGAAGGAGCCGGCCATGTCGAAAGCTGCTGTATTCACGATGAAGATCGAACCGGACTTGCGTGCCGAATTTATGGCGGCAGCTGAGGCCAACCACCGGCCAGCATCGCAGGTCGTTCGCGAACTGATGCGCGAGTTCATTCAGCAACAACAGGAACGCAGCGAATATACGGCCTTCCTGCAACGTAAGGTAGATACGGCACGAAAATCGATCCGCACCGGCCAGGGTCGATCGAACGAGGTGGTTGAAGCCGATTTTGCTGCCCGCCGCGCACGGCTCGCTGACGAGGCGTGAACATTATCTGGACGCCGGAAGCCGAACGGGACCGTGCGGACATATGGGACTATCTCGAATCCCGTGATCGCGCCGCTGCGCTGCGTATTGATGCGCTGTTCAGCGCCGCCGTCGCGCAGCTGGCCGATTTTCCCATGCTCGGCCATCCTGGTGAGATCGAAGGCACCCGCGAGCTCACGCCGCATCGCAGTTATCGCATCGTGTACGAAATCGCCGAGGATACGGTCTGGATTACAGTTCTGATCCATACAAAGCGCCAGTGGCCACCGGAGCGTTCGTAAGATCTGGCTTCAAACGGTGACGATTTGCCAGGACCGCAATTCGCAGCACGCGCTTTGACTGTGGAAAGGTGACTGCGCGAGCCTATCCTTGCAACGAGATCGGCATTTTGCAGATCGAACGCAAAGATCCTGCCCAAGGAATGCTCCTGCGAGGCTGGCTCGAGAACAATGTCCTCCCAGCTTTCGATGGTCCCATTGTCGCGTTCGATACATCGATAGCGCGCCGATGTGCTGCCTTGCATGTTCCTGACCGAAGGTCGGACCGGGACGCAATGATCGCTGCGACCGCGCTTGTTCACGGTATGCAAGTCGTAACGCGAAACACGGCAGACTTCGAGGCCACGGGCGTTTCACTCATCAATTCATGGGAGATGAATCAGTAGGTTTTCGAACGCCACAGTCGCGGAATTTGCGCGGCACATCCGCTCAAGAAGACACGACCAGAGGAAAGACGGCGGTGGCCAGGCAGCCCGGCCAATCCGGCGGGCCAAGCCCAAGGAGCCCCGTCATGCCCTTTCCAAAAAGCCGCTTTGTTGCAAAGTCTCGCGCCGACACCGTTTCGCCGGCACGGATCATCACCGATGCGATCATCAAGCGCCTCGAGGAAGGCACAAGCCCGTGGCGGCGGCCCTGGACAACCGCGTGCGACATCACCAGACCGATGCGCGCCTGTGGCAAGCCCTATCGCGGCATCAACGTCATCTGGCTGTGGTGCGTCGCTGAAGAACGCGGCTTTTCAATGCCGACATGGATGACCTACCGCCAAGCAACCGAACTCGGCGGACAGGTCCGCAAAGGCGAAAAGTCGACCATTGCGGTGTTCTACAAGTCCTACGGCAAGACCGAACAGGACCCCGCAACTGGCGAGGAGCAGCGATCGCAGCGCCGTGTGATGAAGACCTACAATGTCTTCAACGTCTGCCAGATCGACGGCCTTCCCGATCGCTATGTGACGCCGCCGGCGCCGCGTGCCATTCCTGACGAAGAACACCGCGAGACGATCGATGCGTTCATCGCGGCATCAGGCGCGACGATCATCAGCGGAGGGTCGCGCGCTTGCTACATTCCCAGCCTCGATGTCATTCACATGCCGCACTGGCAGGACTTCGAAAGCTATGCCCAATATGGTGCTGTCGCCGGGCATGAACTCAGCCACTGGACAGGCCATTCTTCAAGACTCGACCGCAAGATCAGCAACGGCTTCGGCTCCGAGGACTATGCCCGCGAAGAGCTCGTCGCCTTATCTTGACAGTCTGCACTGCGTTAACCTGCATCGGTTATGCTGGAGCAGGCTGCGAAGGAGAAGGCAGTCAGGCCGGCCGAAGCGCTACCCAAAGAGCTGGCGTAGGCCGGCCTGACTGCCTTCTCCTTCGCTAAAGCGCACGCGTATTTCTTCGGGCCAAGCAAGAGTCTTGCGGGAAGGGTTCGGCAGCCATGGGCACAGTTTCCACCGCCGTGATTACGGTGCGCGAACGCCGGCCTGGAGACGGCTTGGACAGTCACGTCCCGATGATCCTGCGCGATGGCGATTTGTATGACGCCGAGCTTGATCGCTTCTTTCTCGACCTGCCGCTCAGCGGCGTCCGCTCGCCTCACTCCCTCCGCGCCTTTGGCTATGACATCGTCGTCTGGGTGCGATTTCTGGCGGCCGCGCGCGGCAAGTCGGTCTGGGACGCCGACCGAGACGATGTCGACGCCTATCATCGTATCCGCCGCCGCGACGACGCGCGCTTCCGGATATCGGCCAGTTCCTGGAACCGCGCGATTGCGTCGCTCGATCGGCTTTATTGTTGGGGAGCGCGCGAAGGATTGGTTGCGGAGCAGCCCTTCACCCATCGCACCGTCTGGCGTCGGGGGCATGGCGGTCGCCGGAGCCAGCTGGCGGCCCGCAACGATGCCTATGAGCGCGCAGCCCAGCGCTCTGATGTTCGTTTCATCACCCTCGAAGATTTCCACGTTTTCCGGAACGTCGGCCTGCGAGGAATGGCCTCCGACGGCACGGCTCGCCCTGGCGCCCGCGACCGCAACGGCACCCGCAACGCGCTGTTCGCCGATATTCTGGTATCAACGGGACTGCGGCTCGAAGAGGCTTCGTACCTGCTCGCCCATGAGCTTCAGGCTCTTCATCGAGGCGACAGCGCGGGGCGCCAGGCCTGGTTCGAGCTGCCGTCGGCGCTGGCCAAGGGTGACCGCCGACGGCGCGTGCTTGTGCCGACGCGCCTGGTTCAACAGGTCACAGCCTATATCGCCGTCGAGCGCTCGGTGGCCCTGGCAAAGTTTGTTGCGCGTTCGGGCTGGCTCGCTACCGACCGGCCGATTTTCATTTCAAGGCCAGGCGCCAGTTCGACGCTTACGCTTCAGGATGGCGGTCGGCTTTCGATTGATCGACTGACGCCCGACGAGCGCGGTCGTCTCATCATCTGCGACGAGACCGGCGCGCCCCGCGAACCCGCCGTGCTCTGGTTGACCGAAGTCGGCCAGCCCGTCTTGCCCAACTCGTGGGAGGCGGCCTTTACTCGCGCTTCCCGGCGCTGCGCCGATGCCGGCTTTCCGCTTCGCGTCAGCCCACACCAGCTTCGCCACACCTTTGCGGTGCACATGTTAGCGATGCTCATCCAGCAGCAGCTGCGCGCGACAACGACACCAGGCGGCACGATGGAGGGTTATCAGAAGCTTCTTGGCGATCCCCTGCAGCAGGTCCAGCGCCTGCTCGGCCACGCCAGCCTGGCAACAACCTATATCTACCTTGACCATGTGGCCTCGCAGACCGATACCGTCGATGGCGCCATCGAAGCGTTGCTCGCGCGCATTTCGGCGGCGCCACCATGAGCACTCGGCCCCGCAAAGGCAGCAGCGTTGGCTTCAAGTCCGACGACTGCCCGGCCCCGGAACCGCCTGACAGCATTTCCGGCCTTCGGTTCAACATCGACGCGCGCCATGGCGGGTCTGTGCTGATTGATCTGCGCGATCTTGAACCCCGTCCGCTTGCTATCGCCTTTGCCGGCGCGCTTCGGCGCGAAGCGAGCGTTTCCGGTGCCATCGGTGCCGCCAGCACCATCCGTCAGCACGCACATATCTATCGCCGGTTCTTCGCCTATCTTGGCGAAGCCGCGCCGCGCGTCCGTGGCCCCGCCGACCTCAGGGCATCGCATATCGACGGATTCGAGGCGGCACTCGAGGCCGCCGGTGCCAGCGCCATCTATCGGCATATCATTCTTGCCAAGCCGATCATCGCGCTTCGTTCGATCGCCGCGCTTGACCCCGGGCTCCTGGACAGCGGCTTGCGCGACAGGCTCACCTACACCAGCGCTTCACCAATGGGCCGATCACGTCCCCGCGATGCCTGGAGCCCCTATGTCGCGCGCCAGCTTCGTGATGCCGCCCGTGTCGACATCGAACGGCTGTTTCGCCGGATCGGCGCGCCTCTCGCGCCGATTGGTGATGCGATGTGCCAACGCACCCGCGAGCAGGCGGATGCTGTGGTCGTCGAGCATGGGGCGATCGGCAACGATCACCCGGTTGCAAAGCTGCTTTACCGCACGTTACGACGTCAGGGCTTGCCAACAGCTTCGGTCATCGAGGACCTGCTTGGTCGACATCACCTGATCGCGTCCGATCTGCCGCCGCTTATCACGCTCCTGTCCCTCGACAC
>JAAFIT010000092.1 GCA_013298745.1 Sphingomonadales bacterium | reverse complement strand
CGGAGGCCCTCACTGCTTGGCGAACAAATTCGCAGGGTTGCGCATTGCCTTGAATTCCAGTGGATTTCCGGCCGGATCGAACAGGAAGAAGGTGCCCTGTTCGCCGGGCTTGCCGGCAAAGCGCACATGCGGCGGCAGTTCAAACTGGACTCCGGCGGCGGCGATGCGCGCGCCCAATGCTTCCCATTCCGGCCAATCGAGCACGATCCCGAAATGCGGCACTGGCACGGCATCACCATCAACCTGGTTGCGGATGACGGCCGCGCGCGGGGCGTGATGGACAACCAACTGGTGCCCGAAGAAATCGAAGTCGATCCAGCTTTCGGATGACCGCCCCTCGGCGCAGCCCATGACGCCGCCGTAAAAGCCGCGCGCTGCCGCCAGATCATCGACCGGTATCGCCAGGTGAAACGGTGCCATGGCCATTGCTGCCTCCCTTGTTGATCTCCTCCTGCCACACCGCAGGCGGGTTGCACCAGCCATCGATTTTTGAGGCGCGACCTCTTGAAGTCACCAGACCATTTCCCAAATCCAACACGTCGTCATCGCCAAATGGGATGGTGGCAGCCCCGGGCCATAATGGGCGGGGAGCAAGAAGGCACTTCGCTTTTTGAAAGGACATGCCATGCGTACGTTTGATATCTCGCCGCTGCTGCGCTCGTCGATCGGCTATGAAAACCTCAACCGTCTGGTCGAATTCGCCGGCCGGGTCGATGGCAGCGAGACGGCTTATCCGCCCTATAACATTGAAAAACTTGGTGATGGCGCCTATCGCATCGCCATGGCCGTTGCCGGCTTCAGCCGTGACGAGCTTGACCTGACCGTGCAGGAAAACACGCTCGTCGTCACCGGCAACGCCGCCAATGATGCCGACGCCGGCGAGACCCGCGTCTTCTTGCACCGCGGCATTGCCAAGCGCGCGTTCGAACGTCGCTTCCAGCTCGCCGACACCATTAAGGTTACTGGCGCCAGCTATGCCGATGGCCTGCTCAACATCGAGCTAGTGCGCGAAATCCCCGAGCACAAGAAGCCGCGCAAGGTCGCGATCGGCGAAACCCTGCCTGCTGTCGCCGAAACCCGGCTCGCGGCCGAATGACACAACATCCGGGGGTGGGAACCCCGCCCCCGGACTGTTGCTCAGCCCGCCAACGTCTTGCGGCGCACGAATTTGAAGCGCTGTAGCTGGTTCGCCGGTTCGGCCCAGTCGGGTGCCAACTGCGCTGCTTCGCTGTAATCATTATAGGCATCGCGCAGCAGCCCCAGCCCTTCATAAGCGTTGGCGCGGTGGAAATAGACCAGTTCGGGCCGCGCCGGATTGTGCGCCAGCGCCTCGGTCAGCACCGCCGCTGCATCGGCATCGCGGTTGCCCATGTGAAGCAGGGCGATCCCCTTGTTGAGATAGGCATCGGCGGTATCGGGGGCTTCGGCAATGGCGGCATCATAATCCATCAGCGCTGCGGCAAATGCCTCGGCCTTCATGTGCAGCACGCCGCGATTGACCAGGGTTGCGGCGTGCAGTGTTGGCGTCAGCGTCCGGTCAGCCAGCGCCATATTGCAAAACGCCATCCCCCGCGCCGCGCTGATCCGGCCATTGGCCGCCTCATAACAACCGGTTGCCGCGAGCACACCACGGCTGGCCGTGCCCGCCACCGGCGGCGTCGTGGCACAGGCGCCAAGCGCCAGCACCATCAGAACTGCTGTGATCCGAACGGGGTTCCGCATGGGCATTTGATAGCATATCGCCAGCTTGTTGTCGCGGCGTGGTGAGTTCGATGGCAGCACCTGACCTCGCCTCAGGCGATGATGTCCGGGACCAACAGGTCCTCGAGCATGGCGATCTCGTCGCGAAGCTTCAGCTTGCGCTTCTTGAAGCGCTGCAACTGGATCATGTCGACCATCGGCATCATCCGCAGCGCTTCGATGGCGGCATCGAGGTCGCGATGGTCCCGCCGGGCAATTTCAATTCGGGCTCGAATCTCGTCTTCGTCCACGCCTCGCCCCTTTTGCGCCACTACGCTGCTGCAACCCGGTGATTGTGCCTGTTTTACGGGCTACGACAAGCACTGCCAACCATGACCATTATGGACATTTACGGGCTTGGACAAACCGCACGGATTGTGATTGACTTGTGCATCCCGCGACTCTGCGCCCCTGCAGAGTTGTCTGCACAGGGAGACTCCGATGGCCAATGCCCATCTCGCCACTCTCAACGCGCGCCATGCCGCGCTCGAAGCCTCGGTCACTGCCGAAAACCGGCGTCCGATGCCCGATCAGGCCCGTCTGGCCAAGTTGAAGCGCGAGAAGCTGAAGCTGAAGGAAGAAATCGCCCAGCTGCATTGATCGGCGGGTCTGTGATCGCAACAGCGGCGGTGCCGAAACACCGCCGCCAATGCGGCCATTGGCCTATTCCTCGCGGGTGATCTTTTCGTCGCGCTCGTGGCGTTCCTGGGCTTCCAGGGTCATCGTCGCGATCGGCCGCGCTTCGAGACGTTGCAGCGAAATCGGCTCGCCGGTGACTTCGCAATAGCCATAGTCACCGGTTTCGATCCGGCGCAGCGCGGCGTCGATTTTGCCGATGACCTTGCGCTGGCGGTCACGCGCCCTGAGTTCGATGCTCCAGTCGGTTTCGCTGGCAGCACGATCAGTGACGTCCGGTTCGCGCAGCGGCTCGGCCTTCAAGGTTTCCAGCGTGGTTGCCGCTTCCCGGAGGATTGATTCCTTCCAGTCGATCAGCTTGCGCCGGAAATAGGCGAGCTGCTCGATCGACATGAAGGTTTCATCGGCGCTGGGCCGATAATCGGCTGGCAGTGCCACAGCGGCCAGGCGAGCAGCCATGCTGCCATCATCGTCGGACGCACGTGTCGCTGTCAGTGAATCCATGCAAATTCTCCCCGTCCATCGACGGGCTTCCGCAGCCGACACCCGCGCCTGGCAGCCGCCTTTATTCGGCGATCAACCCCGGCCCGAGCCTCCGCAACCGGACGCCCTGTCCCCGCAGCGGCTCATAGCGACGGGGCAGGCACCGGGCAAGCGGCGAGACGCATCACGCGAAAGATTAACGCTGACAGCGGGCAATCCGGCCACTGGCAGCAAGGCCTCAACCCTTGTCGAGGCCGTCGAGACGCGCCTGCAAGGCGGCGAGCTGGGCCTTCAACTGCGCCAGTTCGGCATCGCCAGTCGCCGCCGGCTTGGCTGCAGTGGGCGTCGGCTTGGGCGCCACCGGCCGTGCCGCCGTCAACATGCTGGTGGCGGCCTGAAACAGCGCCAGATTCTGCTTGGTGAGCTGTTCGAACGGCTTCAACGCGGCGTTGCGGAACTTGTCCTGATTCTCGGCAAAGGCCGCCATCGAGGCTTCGAGATAGTGCGGCACCATCGCCTGCATCGAATCGCCGTACATGGCGATGATCTGGCGCAGGAACGGCACCGGCAGCATCGTCTGGCCGGTGGCTTCTTCCTCCATGACAATCTGGGTCAGCACCGATCGGGTGATGTCCTCGCCGGTCCGCGCGTCGAACACCTGAAAATCGCGCCCTTCGCGCGTCATGGTGGCGAGATGTTCAAGCGTGATGTAGCTGCTGGTTTCGGTGTTGTAGAGCCGCCGATTGGCGTATTTCTTGATCACCACCGGCGTCGACGCGTCGCCCGTTGGCGCAGCACCGGCTTTGGGAGTACCGGCATTCGACGGGGCTTGAGCCATGAACAATCCTGACAAGACGGAAAAATTGCCTCTATCACATTCCAATGCTGCATCGCAACGCGACGCCGCCAGCGGGTTTATCCGTGAGCGGGGGCCCCACCCGCTGCCGGTCTTCCTCGCCAGCGTCGCGGCCGCTTGCGGTGCTGATTCGGCGCGGCTGGGGCGCGTGCTTGCCGGGCTGCGGCGTTACCAATCCGCGCCGCCCCTGCCGGCGCGCACCTTGCACCCCGAAATCGCCCGCATCGGCGCCGTGTCGTTGCGCGATCATGGCGGCGCCGGGCCGCTGGTCGTGCTGGTGCCATCGCTGATCAACCCGCCGGACGTTCTCGATCTGGCCCCCGGCAATTCGCTTGCCGCGGGGCTGGTAGCGTCGGGTCTGCATGTTCTGACCATCGATTGGGGCGAGACCGAACCGCACGGGCTGGCCGAAGCCGTCACCGACCGATTGGCGCCACTGATCGCCGGTCTGGGCCGTCCCGTGGCACTGCTCGGCTATTGCCTTGGCGGAACGCTGGCGCTGGCGGCGACGGCGCTTCTGAGTGATCGCGTTCAGCGGCTGGCGCTTCTGGCAACCCCCTGGCATTTCAGCGGTTATGACGACAGCGCCCGCGCCGGGCTGGCGGCGTGGTGGGCCGGCGCGCTGCCGATCGCGCAAGGCCTGGGCAGTGTGCCGATGGACCTGCTCCAACCGGCGTTCTGGTCGCTCGATCCCGAATCGCTCGCCGCCAAATTCGAAGCCTTTGGCACCGCGACCGGCGATTCCGACGGCTTTGTGCGGCTGGAAGACTGGGCCAATGGCGGCGTGCCGCTGTCGATCACCGCCGCGCATGATCTTGCCGAAACGCTGTTCGCCGCCAACGCCAGCGGTCAGGGCCTCTGGCAGGTCGGCGGCACCGTCATCAATGCCAGCGCGCTGTCGCTCCCCATCCTCGATATCATCGCCGGGCGCGACCGCATCGTGCCGCCCACCACCGCCCTCTCCACCGCCGGCCCCGGCACGCCGCTGGTGCTCGACGCCGGCCATGTCGGCATGGTCGTCGGCCGTCGTGCGCCTGAGCAATTGTGGGCGCCGCTGGCGGCGTGGTTGGGCGAAGATTAAGGCCTCCGGCGGCTGGGGCCGTCGGCCCCAGACCCCTTAGCTATAGTTGAAACTGATGCTGATCCGTTCGGCCTTGGCCTGGTTTGCCACCACTTCATGGCGCAGCCAGCTTTCCCACAGGAAAATCGTCCCCACCGCCGGCTGAGCATAGACGAAGGTCTGCATCGCCTCGGGCGCCTCGGCGGTGCGGCCGGGGGCGTGCATCAGCATCGGCAGCCGCGGATCCTCCAGCTTCAACGCCCCCGCGCCTTCCGGCACTTCGATATAGACGGTTCCCGAAATGATGCTGTGCGGGTGGATATGGCCGCTGTGCGCGCCGCCGGATTTGAGGACATTGACCCACAGGCTATCGAGCTTGGGCTTGCGCCCTTCCATCTCCAGGCACGCCTCAGCGGCAAAGGCGCGAGCGTGGGCGTTGAGATGCCGCTTCAGATCGGCAAAGGCCGGATCGCGCGCCGGCAGATCATCGAGCGAGGCATAGGAGGTATAGCCGGCATAGCCATTGGCCTTGCACCAGCGCTTCCCCGCCGCATCATCGCGCGCCAGGCTGCGGCAACTGTGCGCCAGTTCGGCAATCAGCGCCGGATCATCGATCCGGCCCTCATAGAATTGCGTGACGAAAAGCGGACGGCTGGGCATGCTCCGTCATGCGATTGCGGGCGCCACAGTGCAAGAGCCTCCGGCGGCTGGGGCCAGCGGCCCCAGACCCTATTTGTCTTGGACGCACGCGTGATCGAACGGGGTTTGGGGCCAACGGCCCCAACCGCCGGAGGCTCCTTCTAGATCGTCGCCTTCAGAAACGCCGTCATGTCCGCCACCACCGGTGCCTTGCCGCGGAACGGCTTCGACAGGGCGAGGATGATGCCGATATGGCCGATGCCGGGGTAGGTGATGACCTTGGCCTGCCCGCCGAGCCCGGTCACCTTGTCGGCCAGCGCCATGGAATTTCGCGGCAGCACTGTTTCATCGGCATCGCCGGTCATCAGCAGCAGCGGCGGCGCGTCGGGCCGGGCATGGCTGATCGGCTGGGTAGCGGCGATGTCGGGCGCAGCACCAAAGGCCTGATCGGCGGCACCACCGGGCTTGAACGGCGCGAAATCGAACGGCCCGGCCAGCGCTGCCAGCGCCTTGATGCTGGTCGGCGGCAGGGTGTGAGCGGCCAGCCAGCGCGGTTCGAGCGCCAGCATCGCCGCGATATAGGCGCCGGCGCTGTGGCCCGACACCGCGATGCGTGCCGGATCACCGCGATATTGCGCGATATTGGCGACCGTCCAGGCCAATGCGGCGGCGCCATCCTCGATGAACGCCGGGTAGCGGACCTGCGGCACCAGCCGGTAATCGGGAACGACGACGACAAAGCCCTGCGCCGCAAGGGCTCGCGCCGCAAACTCGTAGTCACCGCGTGCGCCGCTGGACCAGCTGCCGCCATAGAAGAACACGATGACCGGCAGATTGCTGCCCTTTTCTGGGGCATAGATATCGAGCGCCTGGCGCGGATCGCTGCCAAAACGGATGTCTTGGGCGATCTTTTTGGTGCCGCCGTCGCCCGGCGATATGGTGTTGACACCGTTGAGTGCGTCGAGCCGGGTGCAGCCCGCAAGCAAGGCCGCACAGCCGCCCAACGCCATCCGCCGCGTCCAAATCATGCCTGAAATCGCCATGGTATCGTGCCTAGCGACGCCGTTGCGGCCTGCCAAGCGGCGGCACCGGTTCTTGCCGTCGCACCCCAAAACCGCCACTGTGCGCACCATGCGGTTTCGGGCTCTCGGTTGGGTTGGCGCGGCGGCGGCGATGCTTGCCGTTGGCGCAAGCAGCGGCCCGATGCCCCGCATCGAACGCGCCACGCCATCCGGCAGTGTCGAGGGGCCCGAACAGGCGAGCCTCGCCTTTTCGACGCCGATGGTGGCGATGGGCGACCCGCAGGCGGCGGCGCCGGCCACCGGCAATTGCCTCGTCGGCGCGACCGCGCGCTGGGCGGATCCGCGGCATTGGGTGGTGGATTTCCCGCAGGCGCTTTCGGGCGGCCAGCGCTGTGTGCTCGATCTCAAACCCGGCCTGCGTGATGAGGCAGGCGCGCTGGTCGGCGGCGATCGGCGCTTCATTTTCAGCACCGGCGGGCCGACCATTCGCGCGTCGCTGCCCGAGCCCGAATATGGCGACATCGCCGAGGATCAGGTGTTCCTGCTTGCCCTCAACGCCGCGCCGACGCCCGCCAGCGTTGCCGCCCATGCCGCTTGCCTGATCGATGGCGTCGGCGAGACCGTGCCTCTCGATATCCTGCCCGATGCCAGCCGCGATTCGATTTTAAACGGCGCAGCAAAAGACTGGCAGATCAGGAACTTGGCTGTCGCCGCCGGCTGGCGCAAGGCCGAATATGGCGATTCGCCATTGGCGCCGAAAAGCATCATCGTCGCCGCCAAATGCCGCCGCGCGCTGCCCGCCGGTGGCCGCGTCACGCTCAACTGGGGCGGCGATATCGTCACCGCCAATGGCCTCGCCGCAGGCGTTGCAAAGCGCCTCGATTTCAAGATCCGCCCGGCTTTCACCGCCAAGATCGAATGCAGCCGCAGCAACGCCGCCGCGGCCTGCTCGCCGCTGGAGGCAATCCGCGTCAGCTTCAGCGGCGATGTGCCGAGCGCCCAGGCGCAGGCGGTCCGGCTCGTCACCCCCGATGGCCGCAAGCTGCTGCCGGTGAAGCCGACGCAGCGCAGCAGCACCCTCAACAGCCTGTCGTTCAAGCCGCCGTTCACCGAGCGCGGCGCCTATCGCATCGAAATGCCGGCCGGGATTGCCGATGATTCGGGCCGCCCGCTCGCCAATGCGGCGCGCTTTCCGTTGGCGGTCAAGACTGGCGATTTCCCGCCACTGGCGAAGTTCGCTGCTCCCTTTGGCATCGTCGAGGCTGCCGAAGGCGGTGTACTGCCGGTCACGTTGCGCGGCGTCGAAAGCCAGGTGGCCGCCAAGGCGCTCGGCGGACGGGATATGGCGATCACGTCGGATGCGCTGGTGGCACAATGGCTGCAACGCCTGGTCGAGGCCGAGGAACGGACCTTCATCGACGAACCCGTTGCCGGCAGCGACGAACCGCGCCGCGTCGAGACGACCCGCAGCACGTCGCTGCTCAAGCCCGGTGCCCCGGCCCGCAGCTTTTCGATCGCCCGCGACGCCAATCCCCGCGCTTTCGAAGTTGTCGGTATCCCGTTGAAAACGCGTGGCTTTCACGTCGTCGAGATCGCCTCA
>JAAFIT010000091.1:7442-8055 GCA_013298745.1 Sphingomonadales bacterium | reverse complement strand
GGGAGTCGCCGCGCCGGCGCTGGCGCAGGCTCCTGTCCCGAACCCGGTCATCGCCGGCTATGGCCGCTCGGCGGTGATTGCCGACGCGTTCCTCGCGCCCGATCCCAAGCTGCGCTATCGCGTCGTTTTCGAGGTCAAGTCCGGTGCGCAAAAGCCGGATGAGGCCAACAACGGCCTGCAAAAGGTGGCGCGTTTCGTCAATCTGCTCGGACATTACGGCATCCGCCCGAAGCCGGGCGATCTGGTGGTGGCACTGTCTGGCCCGGCATCGTCGGCAACGCTCACCGCCGCTGCTCATGCTGCGCATGAAAAGGGTGCCGCCAATCCGAATATCGAACTCATTCAAAAGCTCACAGATGCCGGGGTGAGCATCCGCTTTTGCGGCCAATCGATGGTCGGCCACGGCTATACCCCGGCCGAGATCAACCCCAATGTGAAGATCGACACCGCGGCGATCACCACCATGGCGACGCTGCAACTCCAGGGCTATGCCTTGATACCGGATTGATGGCGCTTGCCGCGGCGGGCGCATTCGCTAAACCACCGGCATGATCAGCCGTCGCCATTTGCTCGCTGCCACTGCTGCCGGGCTTGCTGCGCCGGCCTGGGGGCA
>JAAFIT010000091.1:0-7423 GCA_013298745.1 Sphingomonadales bacterium | reverse complement strand
CTGCCCTTTGGCCCGGCGATACGCCCGCTGACCACCGGCTTTCCCGGCAAGGGCGCAATGATCCTGCAACGGACAACGCCGCCATTGCTCGAAACGCCGCTTTCGGTGTTCGATGGGCCGATCCTCACCCCCAATGACCGGCATTATGTCCGCTGGCACTGGCCGTTCCCGACCGAAATCGACGCGGCGGCGTTTCGCCTGAAAATCGGCGGGTCGGTGGAGAAGCCGCTCACCCTGTCGCTCGCCGATCTGCAGGCGCTGCCGCATTTTGACATCACCGCCGTCAACCAATGCTCGGGCAACTCCCGGGGGCTGGTCACGCCGCGCGTCGCCGGCGCGCAATGGGCCCATGGCGCGATGGCGAATGCGCGCTGGACCGGGGTGCGGCTGAAGGATGTGCTCGACCGTGCCGGGGTAAAGCCCGGCGCCGTCGCGGTGCGCTTTGCCGGCATGGACGCACCGCCGGTTGATGACGCGCCCGATTTCATGAAGTCGCTGAGCGTCGATCATGCGCGTGATGGCGAGGTGATGCTGGCCTGGGCGATGAATGGCGAACCGCTGCCCATCCTCAACGGCTTTCCGCTGCGGCTGGTCGTGCCCGGCTGGTTTTCGACCTATTGGGTGAAGATGCTCGACAGCATCGAGGTGCTCGACAAGGCGGATGACAATTACTGGATGGCCAAGGCCTATCTGGTACCCGACAATCCGACCGCGACGGTGACGCCGGGCACGGCGAGCTTTCCGCGTGTGCCGATCGCCGCGATGCCGCCGCGATCCTTCATCACCAGCATCGCCGATGGCGCTCAGGCGAAGTGGCAGCCGAAGCTCCCCATCGGCGGCATTGCCTTTGGCGGCGATTGCGGCGTCAAGGCGGTCGAGGTGTCGGCGGATGGCGGCAATACCTGGGCACCGGCCAGGCTCGGCCCAGACGCCGGCCCCTATAGCTTCCGCCGCTTCGATGCCGCAGTGCCCGCCACCAGGGGCAAGGTCGTGCTGATGGCGCGCTGCACCAACACGAAAGGGCTGACGCAGCCGATGGCCGCCAATTGGAACCCCGGCGGCTATGCCCGCAATGTCGTCGAAGCCGTGACGGTGACGCTGGCATGATGCGGCTGGTGTTCATGGCGCTGCTGCTGGGGGCTGCAGGGCCGGTCAGCATCGAATTGCCCGGCGAATTCGTGCCCTTTGCCGACATCAAGGGTGGCCCTTCGGCGGAGGCGATCAATGCCAATTGCCTGTCGTGCCATTCGGCCGAAATGGTGCTCAACCAGCCGCACCTCAGCCGCATAGAATGGCAGGGCGAGGTGACCAAGATGCGCAATGTTTACAAGGCGCCGGTCGCGGCGGCCGATGATGCAGAGATTGTCGATTGGCTGGTGGCGATGCAGGCAGGGCGGAGCGACATCAAGGCCCCCTGAATCGGTTGACCCTGCCGCCTTCGCGCCGCTACACGCGGGGCAGTTTTGCAGCTGCGAAGGCGTTTCCCCTGAGCTCCCCCGTAACCTCCCTGTCGTTCCAGAACATCATCCTGACGCTCCAGCGTTACTGGGGCGAGCAGGGCTGCGCGTTGCTGCAACCCTATGACATGGAAGTCGGCGCCGGCACCTTTCACCCGGCGACCACGCTGCGCGCGCTGGGGCCGCAGGCCTGGAACGCGGCGTTCGTGCAGCCGAGCCGCCGCCCAAGCGATGGCCGTTATGGCGAGAACCCCAACCGCTTGCAGCATTATTACCAGTTTCAGGTGATCCTGAAGCCGTCGCCCGGTGATCTGATCGATCTCTATCTCGGGTCATTGGATGCCATCGGCATCGATCGCCACAAGCACGACATCCGCTTCGTCGAGGATGATTGGGAATCGCCGACGCTCGGCGCCTGGGGGCTGGGCTGGGAGGTCTGGTGCGACGGCATGGAGGTGACGCAGTTCACCTATTTCCAGCAGGTCGGCGGCCATGAATGCGCGCCGGTGGCGGGCGAACTCACCTACGGCCTCGAACGCCTCGCCATGTATGTGCAGGGCGTCGAGAGCGTTTATGATCTGCGCTACAATGATGCCGGCGTCAGCTATGGCGATGTGTTCCTGAAGAACGAGCAGCAGTTTTCGGCGTATAATTTCGAGCACGCCAATACCGACCGGTTGTTCCAGCATTTCAAGGATGTCAGCGAGGAATGTCGCGCGCTGGTCGCAGCCGGTCTGCCGCTGCCGGCCTATGACCAGGCCATCAAGGCCAGCCATATCTTCAACCTGCTCAACGCCCGCGGTGTCATCTCGGTCGCCGAGCGCCAGGCCTATATTGGCCGGGTGCGCGATCTGGTGAAGGGTGTCGCTGATATCTGGGTGGAGCAGGTCGCATGAGCGCAAATCTGTCTCCCTCCCCCCACGCCGAAGGCGTAGAGTGGGGAGGGTTGGGGTGGGGGATTTGCTCCTCTGCGCCCACACCCCCCACCCCGGCCCTCCCCACACTCGGCTACGCCGGGGGGGAGGGAGAATGAGCAATTTCCTCCTTGAACTGGCATCCGAAGAAATCCCCGCGCGGATGCAGGCGGCTGCTGCCGAGCAGCTCCGCACGCGCTTTGTCGATGGCCTGAAGGCGGCTGGCCTCGCGCATGGCGAGGTGGTCGCCGATGTGACGCCGCGGCGGCTATGGCTGATCGCGCGTGATGTGGCGGCGGCGAGTGCGGCGACGCGCGAAGAACGCAAGGGGCCATCGGCGAGCGCGCCCGAGGCGGCGATTGCCGGCTTTCTGCGCTCGACCGGACTGACGCGCGACCAGTTGGAGGAGCGCCGGACCCCCAAGGGCGCCGTGCTGTTCGCCCATATCGAAACGCCGGGGCGCGATGCGGCGGCGATCCTCGCTGATCTGGTTCCCGCCATCGTTCGCGATTTCGCCTGGCCGAAATCGATGCGCTGGGGTGCGGCCTCGGCAGAGTCCGGAAGCCCGCGCTGGGTGCGGCCGTTGACCGGCATCATCGCGCTATTGGGTGACGCAGTGGTGGCGTGCGAAGCGCATGGCGTGGCGGCGGGGCGGACGACGCGCGGCCACCGTATCCATGCCCCGGCGCCGATCGCCATCGACAATGCCGGCACCTATGCGGCGCAGTTGCTGGCGGCCAAGGTGATCGTGGCTTCGGCCGACCGCCGCGCCATCATCGAAGCGGGTGCCGCCAAGGCCGGCGCAGCCAGGGGCCTGACCGTCATCCCCGACGCCGGGCTGGTGGCGGAAAACGCCGGACTCACCGAATGGCCGGTGCCGATGCTGGGGAGCTTCGATCCGGCGTTCCTCGCCGTGCCGCGCGAAGTCATCCAGTTGACGATGCGCACCAACCAGAAATATTTCGCCTGTGCGGACGCGAGTGGCGCGCTGGCGCCGAATTTCGTCTGTGTCGCCAATTTGCTAGCGAGTGACGGTGGTGTGGCGATCGTTGCGGGGAATGAACGCGTGCTGTCGGCGCGGCTGTCCGATGCCAAATTCTTCTGGGATCAGGATGTCGCCACGGTGAAGGCTGGCGGGCTGGAGGCGTTACTGCCCAAGCTCGGCGATATCGTCTTTCACGAGAAACTGGGGACGGTCGCCGACAAGGTCGAACGCGTCGCCAAGCTGGCACGCTGGCTGGTGGAATCGGGTGCGGTCAAGGGCGACGCCGATCTCGCTGAACAGGCGGCACGGCTGTGCAAGGCCGATCTGGTCTCGGCAACAGTCGGCGAGTTTCCGGAAGTGCAGGGCATCGCTGGCGCCTATCTGGCGCATGTCGCCGGGCTCGACCCGCAGGTCGCCGAAGCCATTCGTGACCATTACAAGCCGGTCGGGCAGGGCGATGACGTGCCGACGGCCCCGGTGAGCGTGGTGGTGGCGCTGGCGGATAAGCTTGATACCATCTTTAGTTTTTTTGCCATCATGGAGTTTCCAACAGGCTCAAGAGATCCATTCGCATTGCGGCGCGCAGCAAGAGGTATTATTCGAATAGTTGTTTCAAATAATGTCAAATTGCCGCTAACTGCCGCCAGTAGTTCTGTATTCGAATGGCTTGTCGATAGCTTTATTCAAAAATACCATGGCTATAATATAGTTTTTGAACCAACACTCGCTCTGAAAAAGTTAAGTTCTGGGGCTGAGGCTTTGGAAGATTTTTCTTGGTTTTTTGAATCTGAGGAAGGTTCGCCTAGATTTCAGGTCCCTTGGAATGTTGATCGTGCGGAAGCGTATGCCTTTTTGCACATTCGACCCAAGAGCATGCTTCTGAAGTATATGTTCGACTTTGTGGCTGAGCGACTGAAGAATGAACAACGCGAAGCCGGTGTTCGCCACGACCTCATCGACGCGGTGTTTGCGCTCGGCGGTGAGGACGATCTCGTCCGCCTGCTCGCTCGCGTCCGCGCCTTGCAGGCCGTGCTGGCCACCGACGACGGCACCAATCTCCTCGCCGGGGTGAAGCGCGCCGCCAACATCCTGCGCATCGAGGAAGCCAAGGGTGACGTGTTCGCGCCGCAATCGGACGCAGCGCTGTTCACCGAAGCCGCCGAAACCGCACTCGGCGCTGCGCTCGATACAGCAGTTCCGGCCATCGCCGCTGCGGTGGCCGCGGAGGATTTCACCGCGGCCATGGCGGCGCTTGCCGGGTTGCGGCCGGCGGTCGATGCGTTTTTCGATGGTGTCATCGTCAACGCACCGGATCTGAAACTGCGCGCCAATCGTTTGGGGCTCTTGGCTCGCTTGCGCGCCGCGGCCTACAGTGTGGCAGACTTTTCGAAGGTTGAAGGGTGAACAATTCCCCCACCCCGACCCTCCCCACTCTCCGCTCGCTGCGCTCACGGGGGGGGAGGGGGACAAAACTTCTCCCTCCCCCCCCGCGCAGCGGAGAGTGGGGAGGGTCGGGGTGGGGGCACTTTGGCGGCGCAGGAGAGATTCAGTGACCAAATCCGTTTTCCGGTTCGGCGGCGGCACTGCCGATGGCGATGCGACGCAGCGCAATCTGCTCGGCGGGAAGGGTGCGAATCTCGCCGAAATGGCCGGCATCGGGCTGCCGGTGCCTCCCGGGCTTACGATCTCCACCCCCGTCTGCGCCGCCTTTTACGATGCTGGTGGCAAGCTCCCCGAAAGCGTCAAGGCGGAAACGCTTGATGCGCTCGCCCATATCGAAACCGTCACCGGCAAGCGCTTCGGCGATGCCGCCGATCCGCTGCTTGTCTCGGTGCGCTCGGGTGCGCGCGTCTCGATGCCGGGGATGATGGACACCGTCCTCAACCTCGGCCTCAACGACACCACCGTGGAAGGGCTCGCCAAGGCGTCGGGCAACCCGCGCTTTGCCTGGGACAGCTATCGCCGCTTCATCCAGATGTATGGCGATGTGGTGCTGGGCCTCGATCATTATCTGTTCGAGGATGCGCTGGAGATCGCCAAGGAAGATCGCGGCGTCACGCTCGATACCGAACTCACCGCCGAAGATCTGCAGGGGCTGGTCAGCCGCTACAAGGCGATCGTCGCGCAGAATTGGGGCGATGATTTTCCGCAGGACCCGCACGAGCAGTTGTGGGGCGCCATCGGCGCGGTGTTCGGTTCGTGGAGGTCTGACCGCGCCCGCACCTATCGCCGCTTGAACGACATTCCCGAAAGCTGGGGCACCGCCGTCACCGTGCAGGCTATGGTGTTCGGCAACCGCGGTGACACCTCGGCTACGGGCGTAGCGTTCACCCGCGACCCGGCCACCGGCGAGCGCGTCACCTATGGCGAATATCTGATCAACGCCCAGGGTGAGGATGTCGTCGCCGGCATCCGCACGCCGCAATATCTCACCAAGGCCGCGCGCGAACGCGCCGGCGCCAAGGCGGCGTCGATGGAAGAAGCGATGCCGGTGGTGTTCGGCGAGCTGGCCAAGGTGTTCGCCCTGCTCGAAAACCATTACCGCGACATGCAGGATATCGAGTTCACCGTTGAAGACGGTCGGCTGTGGATGCTGCAGACCCGCAGCGGCAAGCGCACCGCCAAGGCGGCGCTGAAGATCGCCGTCGACATGGCGGGTGAAGGCCTGATCACCGAGGCCGAGGCCGTCCTGCGCGTTGAAGCCGGGGCGCTCGATCAACTGCTCCACCCGACGCTTGACCCCAAGGCGCCGCGCGACGTCATCACGCGCGGGCTGCCGGCGTCGCCGGGTGCCGCCTCGGGCGCCGTGGTGTTCGACAGTGATGTGGCCGAAGCTCGCGCCAAGCTGGGCGAAGCGGTCATCCTCGTCCGAACCGAAACCAGCCCTGAAGACATTCACGGCATGCACGCCGCCAAGGGCATTCTGACGGCGCGGGGCGGTATGACCAGCCATGCAGCGGTCGTCGCGCGCGGCATGGGCCGGCCGTGCGTTTCGGGCGCCGGCGGTATCAGCATCGAAATGGTCAGCCGCACCATGCGCGTCGGCAACCGCATCATCCATGAAGGCGAGCGCATCACGCTGGATGGCACCAGCGGCGAGGTGATGTACGGCGAAGTCTCCACCGTCGAGCCCGATCTGTCGGGCGATTTCGGCCTGTTGATGGAATGGGCCGACAAGCACCGCCGGCTGAAGGTGCGCACCAACGCCGAAACGCCGGCCGATTGCCGCACCGCGCGCGGTTTCGGCGCCGAAGGCATCGGCCTGTGCCGCACCGAGCACATGTTCTTCGAACCCAGCCGCATCACCAGCGTGCGGCGGATGATCCTGGCCGAAGATGGTGCCGGGCGTGCCTCGGCTCTGGCTGAACTGCTGCCCGAACAGCGCGCCGATTTCGAAGGCATTTTCCGCGTCATGGCCGGGCTGCCGGTCACCATCCGCCTGCTCGATCCGCCGCTGCATGAATTCCTGCCGCACGACGAGGCGGGGTTTGGTGATGTTGCGGAAGCCACAGGGCTGAGCATCGGCACGGTGCGGCGGCGTATCGCCGAATTGCACGAATTCAACCCGATGCTCGGCCACCGCGGCTGCCGGCTCGGCATCACCTATCCCGAAATCTATGCGATGCAGGCCCGCGCCATCTTCGAAGCGGCGGTGGCCGTGGCGAAGGATACCGGCGAGGCGGTGGTGCCCGAAGTGATGGTGCCGCTGGTGGCGACAGCCCGCGAGCTCGAGCTGACCAAGGCGGTGATCGACGCCGAAGCCCGCGCCGTGTTTGCCGAAACCGGCCACACGCTCGATTATCTTGTCGGCACGATGATCGAATTGCCGCGCGCGGCGCTGCGCGCCGGCGAAATCGCTGCCCATGCCGAATTCTTCAGCTTCGGCACCAACGACCTCACCCAGACGGCGCTCGGCATCAGCCGCGATGATGCGGCGCGCTTCCTCGGCGTCTATGTCGAGCAGGGCATCTACCCGCGCGATCCGTTCGTCGGCATCGACGAGGAAGGCGTTGGCGAACTGGTGCAGATCGCCGCCGATCGTGGCCGCGCGGCGCGTCCCGCCATCA
>JAAFIT010000090.1 GCA_013298745.1 Sphingomonadales bacterium | reverse complement strand
CCGGCGATGCGTGCGAGTTGGACGACCCCGATGCGCGACATGGATGTTACCTCTAACCTTGTCATCAAAGCTTACAAGGTCGGCGTATCGATGAATTCCAACATGCTGTGGCGCCAAAACCGTCGAGATCACTTTTGCCTGCAAGCAGGAGCTTTACCACAATGTGTCGTGGTGGATGCGCAGAGCGCGTCGGGCATTTGCCCGATCACGGTCCCGCGGAGACAACAGTACAAGCGTGAAAGGCGAGCCTGCCTGCGCGCCTGTCGCCAGCTTTATTTTGAACAATTAATTGATTATTGGTTAATTTCCGCAAGAGACTGTTTCGCTACACACTGTATAGCGCACCAAACAGCCCGGCAAGTGCCGGGATTAGCCGGGATTAGCCGGGATTACGTGGGATTTTTCCCGCTTAATTGCGGGATTTTCAGGCAAGTTCCTAATGGCGCTGCGGCCCGCTTCGTCTCTCGGAGGTCGGTCCTCCAGGCTGTATTTGAACACATTCTCTCGGAGAGAACCTCCGCCCGCTGCGCGAGATCAACCAGCTTACTGACGTATGGGTATCACCGACTCGAAGTCGTCCACAGCTCGCCGTTTGACACCTGCGAGCAAACGGATGGGTTCATCTGCTTAGCGCCCTCATCTCTGTGATTGCGCTGACCCAGACCATATCCCAAAAGCCTCCATCAGGAGTGGTTGCTGGTCTCCTCTGCCGCGCGTCTAGCCGCTTCTGCAGTCCATTCGTCGATTTCCTGATTCAGTTTCTCGTGATTAGCCCAGTAGTTTACTGGCATAAACGCCTCGACGCGGGACAAGAGAGTGCGGGTTTGGCTGTCGTAAATGTGCAGCTCGCCATTTCCAACGTATTCTAGGATGAAGCGTTTGAGGGCCGCCGCATTCAACGCAGCCGCAGCAGATCCATCGTCGGTTGCAGACAGGTCATTTGACCAATCGAAAACTAATCTTTCTGCTTCCAAGTCTAGTGCAAAGGAGAATTGTACCAACTCGTCAGAAGACACGTAGACGAGCTCTATGCGTGCACCGATCTGTACCGCGTGGATAGGTTGCATCCGCTTCAATGGGAGATAGGGATCGCGCTTTCGAAGCTCGATATCGATCTCGGGAAAATCGATTTGCTCACCCTCTTTTGGTGGCATGCCAGCTATAACGGCGGCCACCTTCTTGGCGCCCAGCAAGCGTTTGAACCCTGCCAGTTCGTAGAGATGTTCCCGATAGATAGTGCTGCGCGTCTTGATGCCGAGCACACGCTCGATCGCCAGCTCTGCCAAGCCTCGCATCAATGGCAGCTCACTGGCAATACGATCATAGTCCGATGCGTCGTCGGGATTGATAATGGGGTCGGACTTCGCATGAGCTATTGCCATGCGGCCCGATTTGTAGAGGTGGGCACCCACATCCTCGATACCCGAAGTTTTGAGACGGTCCAGCGCCTCTCGGCCTCCGCGATCCAAGATCGCGTCGAGATTATCGACAACCCATTTCTGCCTGGTTTTTCCTTCCGGGATCGCCGCTTCGAGAACGCGATAGAACGAGAGAAAGGCGTACGCTGGGTGGTTGAGTCCTCGGCCTTCGCGCATGAGACCAAGCGCGATCCACTGGTTGGCGTCCTGCGCCTCAGGCAAATAGGTTAGAGCAAGATCGCCCGTGATAAAGTGGCCGTGAGTCTTCTCCCGATAGTTCGGGCGAGGCAATCGGCCGCCACCAAAGGAAGCGACGAGAGCACCGGCGCTTTCGGCCCAAGAGACAGCGCTTAGGAACCTCAGGATTTTGGATCGAGCCTCCGGAAGGGTTTCCGACTGCCGCTTGTAAGCAATGGCTGGATAGTGGTTCTTGGTCAAAGGGATCAGGTAAAAAGTATCGCCGGCGAATTGATACTTCTCCGACGCCACTGGCCAGCTGATCGATGTGTCCAGATTAGCAACGACCCAATCGGCGGGTTTCGCAATCTCACCGATCAGCGCATCTTCAAGCGTAGGGATTTCGAGGGTGACCATGAGGCCGCTTTAGCAGATCGGAAGATTAGAACTAACAAGTCCCGTTTCCTCTCGTTCAGAAAGTGAATCGACTTCCCAATCCACTGCCAAAAGTTTCGAGGCAGGAAATGGCCTCATTGTCGCCAATCCGCTCGGCGAGCAAACGGCCGGTTCGCGCTTCGCAACTCGGGGGCAGAATGCCGAATCAAGAAATGACAGCGGGCGCCAAATAGGCCCCTGCACAGCACCGCCGTGTTCTTCGGATCTTTATGCAATCTTTATGTGCCCCGATCGCCCTCACATGGAAAGTTTACGGCCTATCGTGGTCTTCACAGGGCAGAATCCAGTCGGAGCACAAACATGTCGGTTGCGGCGTCGAGCGCATCTCACCCTCCTTCCAGTCTTAACCGTAACCAGGTTGCGATCCTTACCCTGGGCGCGATTGGCGTCGTGTTCGGCGATATCGGAACAAGTCCACTTTATGCCTATCGCGAGGCGCTGGCGCAGACTGCCGAAGGTGGCATCTTGCGACCGGAAATTCTCGGTGTGCTCAGCCTCGCCATCTGGGCGCTGATCCTCGTCGTCACGGTCAAGTATGTCAGTTTTCTGATGCGCGCCGACAATAACGGTGAAGGCGGCGTGTTGTCGCTTATGGCGTTGGCGCGTCGTGCAACCGGGGGCAAATGGGCAATCGTCACAGTCCTTGGCGCAATAGGCGCCGCGTTGTTTTACGGCGATGCAATCCTCACTCCCGCCCTATCGGTCTTGTCCGCCGTTGAAGGTTTGAAATCGGTTCCGGCCGCGGCACCTTACCTTAGTCAAGAACTGATCCTTGCCCTCGCCATCGGCCTGCTGGTGGCACTGTTCGCGATCCAGAGTTCAGGAACAGCGAGCGTTGCCAGATGGTTCGGGCCGATTTGCGTTCTCTGGTTTCTGGCAATTGGCGGCGTCGGGCTTAGCAATCTGATTGCCGCGCCCGAAGTTCTTGCCGCGCTCAATCCGCTTCATGGCGTCGAGTTCCTGCTTACGCATGGGAGGGTCGGCTTGCTCGTCATGGGTGCGGTATTCCTGACTGTGACGGGTGCCGAGGCACTGACTGCCGACATGGGCCATTTCGGGCGCTTCCCGATCCGGCTGGGCTGGTATGCGCTGGTTTTCCCAGCACTGCTCCTCAACTATTTCGGGCAAGGCGCATTTGCGTTGGGGCAGCTTAATGCCGCCGCCGCGCAGGGGCAGCCGCTGGCGCCTGCCGACTGGTTTTTCCTGATGACGCCGGAATGGTTCCGACTGGCGATGGTGGCGCTGGCGACAGCGGCAACGATCATTGCCAGCCAGGCAGTGATTACCGGCGCGTTCTCGTTGACCCAGCAAGCAATTTCTTTGGGTCTGTTGCCGCGCATGGCTATCCGGCAAACCAGTGCCGATCACGCCGGACAAATCTACGTTCCCGCCGTCAATTGGCTGGTCGCACTGGGCGTGCTGGTCCTGATAATGGGCTTTCAGTCATCGTCCAAAATGGCAGCAGCTTACGGAATTGCTGTCACCGGCACGATGGTGGTGACGACGATGCTCGCGTTCGTTGTGGTCTGGAAGCTGTGGAAATGGTCGCTGGCAGGTGCACTGGCGCTCATCATCCCGTTCCTTGCCCTGGACCTCTTCTTCTTCGGTGCAAATATCCTGCGGGTATTCGAAGGTGGCTGGGTGCCATTGGGAGTGGGCGCATTCATCGCGCTGCTGATCTACATATGGGTTCGGGGGCGTGCATTTCTCGTTGAAGATGCGCGCCGCACCACGGTCAACATGAACGAGCTTGCCCCTTCGCTCAGCGCGGGTTCGGCCTCGACCGCCAAGGGAACGGCCGTGTTTCTGACATCAGACCCGGATATCGCGCCGCCTGCACTGCTGCATAATCTCAAACATAATCAGGTACTCCATGAAGAGAACATTCTGTTGACCGTTCGTAACTCGACACGCCCCTATATTGATTCCGCCGAGCGCATGACCCTGGACCGTATTGATAACAAGTTTGCCCGCGTAACGCTGAATTATGGCTATATGGAAACGCCTGATGTGCCGAGCGATCTGCACGGCGATGGACGGCTTCCGGTTCGCACAGCAGGAACGTCCTTCTTCGTCAGCCGCAATTCGCTTTCGCCAAGCGCGGAGGTCGGCCTCCCATTGTGGCAGGCAAACGTCTACAGTTTCCTGCATCGCAATGCAGCAGACCCAACCGCCTTTTTCCAGATACCACCCGAGCGTGTTGTTGAACTGGGTTCTCGTGTCCGCGTTTGACGCAGGTATCTGACGTGCGGTCCGTTGCATCGAAGCGAGGGTGGCTACTGGCGGCATCGCTCCTGGTCGCCGGCCTGGCGGCACTGGGACTCGTGGTGCCTTCCTTTGGCACGGCCAACCTCGCCCTACTGTTCCTGCTGCCGGTGGTTGCAGCGGCATCGGGCGTGGGACGGCGCGCTGGGATCAGTTTTGCCTTGATCGCCGGGGCTGCATTCAACTTTGTCGCGCTTGAACCGCGCCTAACATTTCATATTGCTCGCGCCGGCGACCTAGTGACGCTCACGGTTTATGCGCTCGTTGCCCTGCTGACGGCCTCAGTTGCGGCGCGATTAGCAGAGGCAGAAGAAAGGGCGCGGAACGACGCCAGGAACAGCGCTGCGCTGTCTGGCCTTGCCCAGCGTTTGCTCACGCTAAGCAACCGCGCCTCTGTCATGGCGTTCGCCGGCAAAGCCATGGGCGAGGTGATCGACGTGCCATGCACGCTTGCGGAAGTCGTCGAGCATCTCGAAATCACTGGTTCTGCGGACGAAGCCGCCGCGCGCTGGGCCTTGGCGCACCGCGACGTGGCAGGCAAAGGATCGCCTATGCTTCCGGCGGCGTCAGCCTTTTATGCTGCGTCGCGGGCTGGCCATCGGAGCCTGATCGTCAAGGTGTCGGGCGGCGCACCGGATGTTAAAGCGCTTTCGTTGCTTCGCACGATGATCGACGAAACAGCCGACACGCTTGACCGGTTGGACCTGACGCACAGGGAAGCAGAAGATCGGCAACGCGCCGAGGCGAACGCCATGCGGGAAGCATTGTTCGCTTCGATCGGTCACGATTTGCGAACCCCGCTGGCCAGCCTCCGGGCCGGCATCGAGACCTTAGCAGGGGCCGACCCGTCCCAACTGGAACTCGTGCGGGGCGATGCCTTGCGGTTGGAGCAGATCCTGTTCAGCTTGCTGGAACTGGCCCGCCTGCAATCCACCACCGAACCGCCGGCGGTTGAAGCAATTGACCTGACTGACACGATTGCCTCTGCTGTCGATGCCATGCCCGCACCGGTTCGCAACCGGCTCCAGATCAAGATCGCGCCGGGCACGCCGCTGGTGGCCAGCAATGCGGTGATGCTGCACCACATCACGATGAACCTGATCGATAATGCGGCAAAATACAGCCCGCATGACTCCGCCATCGGGGTGTGCGTGACGGACGACGGCACGGGCGGGGCAATCTTGTCCGTTATTGATTCCGGCACGGGCCTTGGTGACGACGCCCAGGATCTGTTTGGCCTGTTCCGGCGCGGCAGGAATGCCGACAGCGCGCCAGGATCGGGTGTCGGGCTTGCCGTTGTCGATGCGTTTGCGCGCGCGATTGGGCATGACGTCACCGTGTCGAACCGGACCGACGGTCGCGGTTCGGTCTTTGCCGTCGCCATAACTGGCTTTCCGCGCGAATGATCGCCGCCCAAATCCTCATCGTCGATGACGAACCGCAAATCCGCCGCCTGCTGGAAGCGGCGGTCAACCGAGGTGGCTATCGCACGCTCGCCGCCGCATCGGGGCGGGAGGCGATGCATCTGGCCGAAACCCATTCACCCGTTGGCGCCCTGGTTGATCTGGGGCTGCCCGATCGTGACGGCATCGAACTTGTCGCGCACTTTGCGCGCCGCGGCATGGCCGTGATCGTGGTTTCAGCACGCGATGCCACGGCCGAAAAGATCGCGGCCCTCGATTTGGGTGCGGCCGACTATGTGGTCAAACCGTTCGACACCGATGAATTGCTGGCCCGCCTGCGCGCGGCGCTCCGGACGAAATCGGCCGACACTGGCCAAGCGGGTGAGGTCGCCTTTGGTGACGTGGTGATCGATTTCGATGCGCGACTGATCCACCGTCAGGGCCAGGAAGTCAGGCTGGCACCCAAAGAATATGCGCTGCTCGAGTTGCTGGCCCGCAATGCCGGCAGGGTCGTGACACATGCGCAGCTGTTGAAGACCGTTTGGGGACCCGCCCACGCGCATGATGTCGAGTATCTTCGTGTCGCGGTACGCGCCATCCGCAGAAAGCTCGAAGTCGATCCGACAAAACCGCAACTCATCCGAAATGAGCCGGGTGTCGGCTATCGGCTCATGATGACTTAACTGGATTCGATCGTCGCGCATGAAGTGGGCACGTGTACCGCAGCCCAAAATGGTGAGCGCATTTCAGAAATCGCCGCCGCCGAATAACTGATCATCCCCAATGACCTTTCTTTCGCTTGAAGATGACCACCATGCGCATTTTGCTCTCGATTGCTCTGATCGCCAGCCCGCTGGCGGCACAGCAAGCGGCGGTGCCCACCGCTTCGATGACTGAGGCGCCGATCTGCACCGATCGGCCGACTAAGTCGAACTTTGCCTGCACAGTGCCCAAGGGACTCATCCAGATCGAGGCCGATGGCTTTAACTGGCTACGAAACAGCAGTGGCGGCACGCGCACCGATCAGTTGCTGTTCACCAACCCGACCTTCAAATATGGGCTGAGTGACAGCAGTGATGTCCAGCTGAACTGGGTGCCCTTCACCACTATTCGCAGCCGCGACGCGGCCGGCCGGGTGACGACCCTGTCGGGGGTCGGCGATATCACAGTGCGCTTCAAGCAGCGGCTTGCAAGCGCTGATGGTGCGTTCCAGTTGGCGATCCTGCCGTTCGTCAAGCTGCCGACCGCCAAACTTGGCGTTGGCAACGGCAAAGTCGAAGGCGGCGTTGCCGTGCCAATCAACATCAGCGTGCCCGGTGGCTGGACCTTTACGCTAGGGCCGCAACTGGATGTGCTCGCCGATTTCGACGGCAACGGCCGCCATGCTGGCGTCACCGGGCTGATCAACATCGCCAAGCAATTCGGCGAATTCACCCTCTACAACGAGATCTGGACCAGCCAGAATTTCGATCCTGAAAGCACGCTCAGCCAATACAGCTATGACGTGTCCCTAGCCTGGCTGCCGCAGCCGACGCTGCAGTTCGATGTCGGCGCCAACGTCGGGCTCAACCGCAACACGCCCGATCTGGTTGCCTATTTCGGCATCTCGACGCGCTTTTGAAGAGGCCTGGCCATGACCAGAGAGTCTCTTCAACCGCCCGTGGAGCCAAGCAAACGCCTGAGATTCTCTACCGACTGATTGGCCGATGGGAATTCTGGGCGCTGAGCGGCGCCGGGTTTGACGGGGTTCAGCTCCTGAATTCAAATCGCGCAGGTTGGTTGGAACGTCCGGAATTCTCCTATACAGTCGCTCACAGGCGGGGAAGCGATCGACAATAAGTGGGTCGACAGCCGCCGCCCCGCTGATCCCGTGAACGACAGCTATACCGGCACCGCTGCTCCAATCCCGCCAAAGCCGGTGGCGGCTCAATCGGCACCATTCGCTGCCACCTACCCGCACCCCAGCAGCACCTTTTGCTCCGCCCACCGCATCGGCAGCTCCACCGCCATCAGCCGGCGCCGCGTGAGTTCGGTTGGCTGCCGCCCTTCGAGCACCATCGTGACGATATCGGGTGCCAGGTAGCTGAGCTTGATGAGCTTGGCGACGTGGGTGCGGCACCGGCCCTGGCGCTTGGCAAGCTGGTCGATCGAGGTGTCCGGCTCTGCCATCAGCAGGCTGCGAGCAGCATGGGCCTCGACGATAAGATCAACCAGCTGTTGGTCACGTCTTATTGGCCTCTCAGAGGCCGCTGAGAGGATGATAAGACGCTTCTCATGGCCGCGGCGAATGCGGGCGGTTGGGGCTTGGAGGATCAGGGGGCCAGGCTCGTTCGGCACGTGGCCGGAGCGATGGCTG
>JAAFIT010000009.1 GCA_013298745.1 Sphingomonadales bacterium | reverse complement strand
CCTGCAGCTTCGACGACACGGCCGAGGTCGAACGGTTGAGCGCCATCGTCACCCATTCATGCTGATCGATCTTGTCGGTCAGACGGCCTTCGTGGTGATCGGCAGCGCGCAGGCCGTCGTCAACGATCTGGCGGAACGGCGAATTCTTGTCGAGCTTGGCAGCGCCGCTCTTGAGATCCGGGGCGCCCCAGAACTTCTTTTCGAGTTCGGCGGATTCGGTCAGCACCTTACGCTGATCGATGTACTTGGTGATGATGATGAACCACGACACCAACGACATGAACACCAGAATGCCAAACACCGACTGCGCGATGATACCACCCTGCTCAAGCGCCGCCGCCAGGCCATAAGGATTTTCGACTGCCACGGTTTCCATTTTATTTTTCCCTCGATTTTATCGTTTGAGCTTCAAAAGAAGAACCGAACCCGGCCCTGCGGCCCGATCCGGTTCGATTGCATTAATTCTTCAACTGCCAGCGAACCGGCTGGGTCTTGGTGTCGGTGACGGGCTGACCATCACGTGTCGCCGGGTTGAACCGGAACCGACGCATGATGATCTTGCACGTTGCATCATCAAGCCGCGGAAAGCCGCTCGATTGCGTGACCGTGCACGACGTGACCTTGCCATCAGTACCGATCACATAGCTGACACGGGTGACACCCTGTTCTTCCGCACGACGCGAGGCATCGGGGAAGTCGTCATCGGAAAACACGTTACCGCGACCCTTTGGCGTCGCCGGCGAAGGCGGCGCAACGGCAGCCGGCGGCGCCGGTGGCGCAGGCGGTGCAACCCGTGGCGGGTCAGGACGCGCCACTTCAGATTGGGTGGTGATGGTATTGGTCGGCGCATCCTGCGCGATCGACACTTCCGGCGGCGGCACGAACGGCGGGATTTCGATATCCTTGGGCGGCGGCGGCGGCGGCTCTTCCGGCGGCGGCGCTTCCTCCTTGACGTTCACCGTTTCCAACGGCTGCACAATGGCCTTTACGGCTTTGAGCGCCAGACCCGTTATAAAAGCATAGCCCAGGAAGATGTGCAGCAGCGCAACCAGCGCCAGTGCAATCATCCTGTTCTTGCTCATCCCCTCATTAGCGTAAGCCATGGGCGCTGCAAAACTCCCTCAAACCAGTAAAATGAAACTCGCTGGCCAGACGTTCCCCCCCGACCCGCTCGTTCCCTCGCAACGACTGTCTAACCGCAACAAGGGGAAAGCCGCAACCGCTTTATCGACACATTTCATCCCTGAAACACGGTCCGTCGCGAAATCGCGGCGTTGCAGCATCAGGGGGAAGCCGATTAGGGTGCGCCATGGCCTTCCCATCGCACGTCTCTCGCCTTGCCGTTTTTGCCGCGTTGGGACTGCTGGCCACCACCGCCCGCGCCGAACCGGGGCCTGAACTCGGGTTCGTCGATATTGCCGATTTGACTGTGGCGGCGCCGGTCATCGTTCAGGCGAACATCGTCCGCAGCGAAAGATTGTCCGATCGCGACAGCCCCGGCCTCGCCAAGGGCTATGCCCGCACCTTGATCACGGCGGCGATCGATGCCGCGCTCGTCGCCCCTGGCGCCATCCCGGCCGAACTTACCTGGTTGTGGGATGCGCCGCTCGACAGCAAGGGCAAGCTACCGAAGCAAAAAAACCGGGCGGTAATGGCCTGGGCGAGCCCCCCGACCGCCGATGGGAAGACACGCTTGATCGCCCCCAATGCGCTGCAAAGCTGGACACGGGCGCTCGATGCCCAGGTGCGCGCCATCGCGACCGAAGCGCGGTCCGGCGCTGCGCCAGCTATTACGGGAGTCACGAACGGCTTTCGCGCCGATGGCACCGTCGCCGGCGAGAGCGAAAGCCAGTTTTTCCTCGCCACAACCGATGGGCGCGGCGCCACGCTGGTGGTGACAAACCGTCCTGGCACTCCGCGCCGGGTGGCGCTATCGCGCGGCGATGTCATTGATGAATCAGCGGCCGTCGTGCGCAACGGCACCTTGCTCTGGTACCGCCTTGCCTGCAGCCTGCCCACAACACTGCCGGCAAAAGCGGGCGGCGACGATCGCGCGCTGGCAGCGGATTGGGCAGCGGCAATGGCCAGCCTCGGGCCATGCGAGCGGCAATCTGGCGCGCTAGAAACTGCTCATTTCGACGCCGACCGCGGCGCAATCGGGATAAATGTCCGGCTTTCGCGTCGAAATTCGCACCCCGGTCACGCCCTGCCGGGCGGCAACGAGGTCGTAGATTTCGTGCACGACAGTTTCCTGCAGATTGAAGCGACGACCATCGACAAGCGCCAGCACCGCGGTGCGCAACAGATCATAATCCCAGGCGGCAGCCACGCTGTCACAGCGCGGAAAATGACCGGCGGACAGCCACACCTCGATATTAACCCGCAGCCGCTGCGGCGTGCCGATTTCGAAATCATGAAAGCCGATATCGACCGGCAAGTCGAAATCCTCGAGCATGATCTTGCGGGTCTTCGGTGCCAACGCCGCAGGCACCAGCCCGTCCAGAACGGGGTCGACAAGCAGGCGATCGGTCATGTGTTCACCATATAAGCAACGTCACGTGGCAGGCCGAGCAGACGCTGGCCGCCATCGAGCGTGATCGTCTGGGCGTTGAACGTCGGCGTGGCAATGATGAACCGCAGCGCTGCGACAATCTCTTCAACCGCGACACCGCGCCGCAGTGGGTTCATGCCGTGCACGGCTTCGAAATTCTCCCGGCTCTGCGGCCCGCTGACCAAAGTCACCGCCGGCGCAATCGCGGCGCAGCGCAGACGCGGCGCAAAGGCGCGCGCCGTGAGCTCGGTCATCCCGTCGAGGCCGATCTTGGACAGGGTATAGGTGAAATAGTCCGCATTGAGCGATTCGAGCTTGGCATCGAGCAGGTTGACGACCAGCGCCGGCTCGGCCGCAGCGGGCACAGCCGCTGCAAAGGCGCGTGTCAACAATGCCGGCGCGCGCAGATTGACCGCCATGTGGACATCGAAATCGGCAACAGCAAAATCGTCGAAGCGGTCATAAACGAATCGCGATGCCGAATTGACCAGCAAAGCAAGTGGCGGCAGCCCGGCGGCCGCCGCCAAGATCATCTCCGCCGCCGCCGAATCGGCAAGATCAGCCGCAACCACGACTGCATTGCCGACTTCGACTGCCAGGGCATCCGCCTCGGTGCGGGAAGCATTGCAATGAATGACGACATGCCAGCCATCGGCAGCCAACGCGCGAACCAATGCAGCGCCAATGCGTTTGGCGCCACCGGTCACGATTGCAGTCTGGTTGCGAAGCGCCGTCATGATCATGCCGCCTAGCGATGACAGGCGGAGGCGGCAAGCCAGTGCGGCAGCATGACATCATGCCCGACGCCCAATGGCAAAGGCGCCGCCCGGTGGCCGTCAGGTCACCGGGCGGCGAACGCTCAGAAAGCGACGCGGACGCCGAACCGGTACACACGGCCCAGCGGATTGCCGATGAACGGATCATAGGACAGTTCGAGCCGCGATGCCGGCGGGTCGTTGTTGGTGAAGTTGTCGATGCCGAATTGCAGCTGCGTCGTAAATCCGCCAATCGGCAGGTCATATTGCACATTGATGTCATGCTGTGTGAAGCTGTCCACCTTGGCGCCGAAATTGGTCGGGCCGAAATTGGTGGTGGCGCAATTGGTCAGGCCGACACAGCGATCATCGTCGACACCGGCAACATAGCGCAGCTGATATCGGACATTCAGCGCGTCGATGGCATAGTTGATCCAGCCCGTGCCGCGGAACGGTGACACCGTTTGTGGATCACGGAAGTAATTGGTGAAGCCCTTGGCCTGATAGCCTTTTTGCACCAGCACGCCGCGGAAGATGAAATCATCGAAGGTGTAATCGAGAACGAAGCTGCCCTGACCGCCGACATTGAGCACGCCGTTGCCAAGATCGGTCTTGTAATCAAACGACACATCGATGCCGCTGGTCTTGACACCGGGACCATTGACCCAGTCGGTGCGGACACGCGAAATATCGAGGCCGGTTGTCACGCCCTGAACGCAGGCGCCCTGGAACGTGACAAGATTGGCGAAGGTGCTGCTGCAATTGGCAAAACGGGTACCGTTCGGCGAAACGGCGCCACTTGCCACTGACGAGGCGATGGCCTGTCCAGGCGTGGTGGTGATCCGGTCCTTGACGTCGAAGCTCCAATAGTCCGCCGAAACGGTGAAGCCCGATGTCGTGACGACGGCACCGACGTTGTAAGTGAACGCCGTTTCCGGCCCCAGATCAGTGGGATTGCCAAAGATATCAACCGACTTGAAGTTGTTCGCGGCAGCCTGCAAGCCGGCCAGCGAGGTGATCTGGTTGTTGGCAACCTGGTTGGCGAGCGGGCCCCGGAAGGTGGTGCCGACGGAGCCGCGCAACACCAGCCAATCGGTCGGGTTCCAGCGGACGGCGCCCTTTGGGTTGAAGGTACCACCGACAGAGCCACCGTAATCTTCGTAACGGGCAGCACCGGTGACTTCCAATCGTTCGGTGATCGGAATCTTCACTTCCGCAAAAATTGCCTTCACATTCTGTTCCACCCGTTCGCGGCGGGTGCCGCCTAGGAAGATGAAGCTGCCAACGCCTTCGATCGGCGTGCCGACGCAGCTGCGATCACCCTCACGGAAACAGGGATTGATGGAGAGATCGGATTCCGGCCGCAATGGCCGAGTCGTCCAGTTATTGCCGCGATACTGGGCACCGAAGGCATAGGCGATCGCGCCGCCGCCCAGATCGATCCCGGTTTCGCCGGAGAAAATCGCGTCGACGACAATCTGCTCTTCAACTTGGCGTGTGCCGTTGTTGACCTGAATATAGTTGATCAGTTCGGGAGAGTTTTCCGCACCCGGGACATAGAGCGGGTTGGTCAACCCCTGGACCGAAACCGGTTGATTGGCATTGATGAACGGGTTGAACCAGAGACAGCCGCCCTGCCCCGGCGTGCCGTTCACCGGATCACAGTTCGGACCGCCGCGCCCGTTCAGCGCATTTTGAAGGCGCGAGCCGACCATATCCTTCGAATAAGCATCACGCTCCGACCGCCACCAGGTGCCGAACAATTGCGCACGGAAATTGTCCGAGAACTCGTGATCGACACCGGCGGAGAAGCGATAACTCTTGTTGTTCGCGCTGCCGAGATTGGCGCCGCGCACCGGCTCGGTCAGATTGCCCAGCCAACCCAATGGCCGCCACAGCACCGCGGTGATGGCCGAAACGGGCCGTTGGGCGGCCGGCTGCAACCCGTTCTGGGCGAGAAACGCCGTCACGCCAGGGTTGTTGGGGCTGACAGTGAATGCACTTGTGGAACCCGATCCACGCGGCCCCTGTGTGGGCGGGAATGATGGCGATTGGCCGGTTGTCGTATCTGTTTGCGCGTAGGTCAGTTCGACCCGCACCTTGGTGCGGTCCGAGACTTCGGCATCGAGCTGGAGATAGCCCTGATAGCGATCTTCATTCTCGATGATGTTATTCCACGGCAGGAAGCTGAAGCGGCAGATCGGCAGACCGGTATTGTTGGCGCCGGTCGTATCCGGAACGCCGCCGACGCTTGTGCAACCGGCCGTGCCGCCATCGCGAACGAAATTGGCCGGGCTGCCAGGGTAGCTGACGTTGAAAAGACCCGGCGTGCTGAGCACCGACCAGGCCGATGGATTGACGGCATAGGGCGTGCGGCTGAAATCACGGGAATAGCTGGGCAGGGTCGAGCGATGCTGCCAGCCGACGCCGGCCATCAAGTTGACCTTGCCGAAGGTGTGGCCGATCAATGCCGAGGCCGTATAGTTCCCGGCTGACCCGGAAATGGCGTCGAAATCGCCCTGGATGATGGCACCGTTGAAATCGCTGCGCGTGACGAAGTTGGCAACTCCGGCGATGGCATCGGAACCATAGTTGGCGGCTGCGCCATCCTTCAGGATTTCGATGTTCTGCAAGGCAAACATCGGGATGAGGTTGGTATCGACAAAGCCGTCACCCGGCGCCAGCACCGTTCGGCGGCCGTTGAACAGCACAAGGGTACGCGTGGGACCAAGGCCGCGCAGGTTGAGCGAGCCATTGCCCTGGAAGCCCTGTGATGCCGTGGAGAATTGGTTGGTATCGCCCAACGACGCGCCAACCGCGGGAAGTTGCTTGATGAAGTCGAGCGGCGAGGTAATGCCCTGCTTGTTGAGGTCATCCGCGGAGAAAACGTCGACCGGAACAGCGGCATCCTCGCGGGTGCCACGAATGAAGCTGCCGGTGATGACGATTTCTTCCGGCTCAGCGGCCGCGGCGGCTGCCGTCGTCTGGGCGCCGGCGGTCGAAGCAAACAATGACGCGGTGATCAATGCACCGAGTGCACAACTGTTCCGCCACGAAGAATTGCTCATGTTCCCACTCCCCACGCTGTTCCATGTATCGCCAAAGGGTGATCACGGTTTTTTAGCATGCTGAATGTGGTCACAGGATTTGTAACAGTCAAGCGCTATGCAAAGGGACTGAGACGCGGAAAAATCACCATCAGATCGCGTAATAATGTTGCCAGAACTGCATTTGCTGCTAGCACCGCGCCACAACAGACTGGACACCAAGCAACTCGTTACGGTATCGCTTCAGCCTTTAGAAACATGTGCTTATTGGCAACTATGCGCATGCTGCGTCGCAGCAATAAAGTGTCAGTTTTCGCGCCAATTTCATCGAAATGAGCCTGAACGACACAGGCGTTGTGCCTGTATTGCTGCTCGACGCACTAGTTCAGCGCAGCACGCGCCAGTCGGTCGCTTCCATCGAATGCCAATGGCTTCAGCCCCAGCAGCCGCATGAGAAGCGGATAGACGTCAACATTGTCGGCAACGGGAACCACGGCACCGGACTTGAAAGCGGGGCCCGCTGCCACAAAGGTCGCCGCCATGTCCGGTGCCGCCGGATCATAGCCGTGCATGCCGCCGAGCCGCATATCGGGCCGCGGCGGGCCAGCGAGAGTCATCCAGCCGGGTTCGGCAAGGCAGACATAGCTCGGCACCCGGGGATTGCTCCCATAATGCAACTGTGCCGGAATCTGCGCCTTCGGCCAGCATTGCATATGGTCATGCGGCGTTTGCAATGCCTTGGCGAGCACCGCCTCCTGCCCCGGCAGCGGTTCGAGACCGGCGACAGCGCCGGCGGCTACCGTTCGGAAGCTCCCCGCCGGCAGCAACAGATCGAGGCGGATCACCCGTTCCGCTGCGACATTGGTCATCCCGTGATCGGACACCAGCACGATGTTGGCCGCCAAGCCGCGCGCCTTAAGCCCCGCCACCAAGTCACCGATTCGCGAATCGACCTCGGCCATGGCACGTGTTGTCTCGGGTGCATCGGGGCCGAACTCGTGCCCGTCATGGTCCACCGTATCGAAATACAGTGTCAGAAAGCCGGGCCGCTGCGGCTGATCGAGCCATGTCAACACCTGTGCCACCCGCGCCGGATTGGGCAGTTTGCCGTCGAAGGTCATCCACTGGGTCGGCCGCACCCCATGAATCGGTGCCTCCGAACCCGGCCAGAACATCGTCGCGGTTTTGACCCCGGCATTCTCGGCGGTTACCCAGACCGGCTCGGCCTCGTCCCACCAGCGCCGATCCTCGACCGCAGCGCGATTCGACAGCGCGAACTTCACCTCGGGGATGCGGGCATCCTCCATATTGTTATTGACGATGCCATGGTGATCCGGCCGCTTGCCGGTGACGAGCGTGTAGTGATTGGGGAAGGTCAACGACGGAAAGCTTGGCTTCATGACCTCGGCCCGCACGCCGCCCGCGGCCAGCGCGTTTATATGGGGGGTAACGCCGCGGGTCAGATAGTCAGGGCGCAGGCCGTCGACGGATATCAGGATGACAGGCGGGCGCGCGGCAGGCGCCGCAGGTTGCGACAATTGCGGCGCCTGAGTGGCGCAGCCTGCCAGCAAAACCGCCAATGCCAGACCGGCTACGCGATTGATCATCATCTGCCCCTCCAATGCGGCGCCGCTGTAGCGGCTTTTGATGACACGACGATAGTGGCGATCCGCCATCTGGCCTTTCGCCCACGCAACGCTACATCAGGCGAGCGATGACCACGACCGACCGCTTTTCCGAGGAAGCCGCGACCTTTGCCGTGCAGGGCAAGGATATGCCGGATATCGATCGCGGTGTTGCCGCGATCCGCAACGTGCTGCGCACCCTGCCCGCTCGCCCCGGTGTCTATCGCATGACCGACGCCGGCGGCGATGTGCTGTACATCGGCAAGGCGCGCGCGCTGAAAAATCGCGTCACCAATTACACTCAGGTCAACCGGCTGTCGCGTCGCCTGCAACGCATGGTCGCCCAGACGCGCGACATGACGATCGTCACCACCAATTCGGAGGCCGAGGCGCTGTTGCTCGAAGCGCAACTGATCAAGCGCTATCGCCCACCCTACAATGTCCTGCTGCGCGACGACAAGAGCTTTCCCTTTATCTTCCTGCGCGAAGACCATGATTTCCCTCGCATTTCTAAGCATCGCGGGGCGCGGATCGGCAAGGGCAGCTATTACGGCCCGTTCGCCAGCGCCGGCGCGGTCAATGCCACGCTCAACGCGCTGCAAAAGGTGTTTCTGTTGCGGTCGTGCACAGACAGCTTTTTCGCCAATCGCACCCGCCCCTGCCTGCTGCACCAGATCAAGCGCTGCTCGGCGCCCTGTACCGGCCGGATCGACGACGATGCCTATGCCGAGCTGGTGGCCGACGCCAAGGCGTTCCTTTCGGGCAAAACCCAGGAAGCACAGAAGAAACTCGGCGCCGCCATGACAGCGGCGGCAGAGGCGCGCGATTATGAGATTGCCGCCGTGTTGCGCGATCGGCTGCGCGCCCTCACCTTCATTCAGGGCAGCCAGGCGATCAACGCCGAAGGCTCAGCGAGCGATGCCGATATCGTCGCGCTTGCGGCGAAGGACGGCGTCATGTGCCTGCAAGTATTCTTCATCCGCGGTAGCCAAAACTGGGGGCATCGGGCGTTCTTCCCGGCCCATACCGACGGCGTGGCCGAAGATGATGTGTTGATGGGCTTTCTCGGCCAACTTTACGAGGAATTGCCGCCACCGCGCGAATTGCTGCTCGATCGCAGCTTGCCCGAGGCGGCGCTGCTCGCCGATGCGCTGTCGGAGAAGGCGGGGCACCGGGTCGGCGTCAAGGCGCCGCAGCGTGGGCCCAATCGCAAGTTGATCGAACAGGCCGCCCGCAATGCCAGCGAAGCCCTGGAGCGTCGGCAGGCCGAATCGACCACGCAGAGCCGGCTGCTGGCCGAGCTGGCCGATCTGTTCGATCTCGAAGCGCCCCCCAAACGCATCGAAGTCTATGACAACAGCCATATCATGGGCAGCAACGCGCTCGGCGCCATGATCGTCGCTGGCCCCGATGGCTTCATGAAGAGCCAATATCGCAAGTTCAACATGGGCGGCCAGGGAAACGCTACGTCGAAAAATCCATCCGAATTCACGCCCGGTGATGATTTCGCCATGATGAAGGCGATGCTGTCGCGCCGCTTTGCCCGGCTGGAGCGCGAGGACCCCGACCGCAGCGAGGGCGATTGGCCCGATCTGGTGCTGATCGACGGCGGCCGCGGCCAGTTGAGCGCGGTCAATGCCGCATTTGATGAGCTTGGTGTGGAAGATGTCACCGTCATCGGCGTGTCAAAAGGCTTTGACCGCGACGCCGGGCGCGAGACCTTTCACCTGCCGTCGGGTCGCGAACTGCATCTGCCGCCCAATGCGCCGGTGCTGTTCTACTTGCAGCGGCTACGCGACGAAGCACATCGCTTCGCCATCGGCGCGCATCGCGCCAAGCGCAGCAAGGCGATTGCCGCCAACCCGCTCGACGACGTGCCAGGCATTGGGCCTGCACGTAAAAAGGCCCTGCTGATGCATTTCGGCACGTCGCGGGCGGTGCGGGGCGCGACTTTGGAAGATCTGGAGAATGCGCCGGGGATCAGCAAGGCGATGGCAAAAGCCATCCATGACCATTTCCGGGCGCCCTAAGCGCCGCTACTGGCTTTTGCCGCCGGGTTGAACCACCCAGGCATCGTGAAATTCGATCAGCGACCGGCTCGACAGTGGCACAGCGATTTCAAAGCCCTGCACCGCATCGCAGCCGGTCGCAAAGGCCGCCGCCAGCTGCAGCGGTTCTTCAACCCCCTCGGCGACAACCTTCAGACCCAGCCGCCGCCCCAATTGCACCACGGCTTCCACAACGATCTTTTCGCGATCGGTGCCACCCATTGCCCTGGTGAAGCTACGATCGAGCTTGATACCGTCGATCGGCAGCCGCGCCAGCCAGGCCAGTGACGAAAACCCAGTGCCGAAATCGTCGAGAAACACCGCGATGCCGCTCTGTCGCAGTTGTTCCAGCACGAGCGCGGCGCCGGCGACATTGTCGATCAAGGCGCCTTCGGTGATTTCGAGCGTCAACCGGGTGCGCAACAGCCCCGATGCCTCGAGCGCGGCTTCCAGCGCCGCAACAAACCCCGCGTCGGAGAGATCGGCCGCCGTGACATTCAACGACAGCCGCAAGTCCGACAAGGCCGCCGGCCAGCGCATCACCTCGTGCATGGCGCGGGCGCGGATATGCCGGCCAAGTTGGACGGCCATCTCCGCCGAGGCGGCGGTTTCGAGCAGTGTTTCGGCATCAAGCTGCCCAAAGCTGCGATGATCCCAGCGCACCAGCGCCTCGACCCCAGCGATCCGGCCACTGGCGAAATCCAGAACCGGCTGGAACAGCAACGAAATCTCGTCGTTCTCGATTGCCCGGTGCAGATCAGCGACCAGATCCGCCATCCGCAGCAGCGCATCGCCCTGCGTTTCCGGATTGAAGACCGTGATGGCGCCAGGTTCGGCAGCACGGGCGGCGGCCAGCGCGGCACTGCCCTGACGGATCAGCAGTTCGACCGATTCGTCCTGCCGCGCATCGGCGCTGGCGATGCCGATGCGCGCTGTCAGGTGGATCTCGCGCGAACCGACAATGAACGGCGAGATGAATGCTGACACGAGCAGCCGCGACAGGCTTTCGGTCAGCTCACCGTTGCTGTCGCCAGCGAGGCCGATGGCGAATTCCGCCGCCGCAAGCCGCGCCAGCAACCAGGGTTCCGGCGCCGTCGCCAGGTGAGCATTGGCATGGCCGGTCAGCCGTGCCGCGACACCGCGCAGGGCTTCATCGGCGACACTGCGGCCATAAGCAGCGTTCATGGCACCGATCCGGCCGACGCCCAAGGTCAGCACAGTGACCGACGACCCCGCCGCTTGTTGTCTCGTCAACCACTCTTGCAGCTGGTCGCCGGTCGCAAGCCCGGTCAACGGATCAGCCGAAATGGTCTTCGCGGCCCCCGCCTGACCGGGATCGGCGCCACCCTGCAGCTCGATCAGCCGCGCCGTCAGTTGCAGCGCGTTGCCAAAAGCATCGTTGTTGAACGGACTGACAAGCACCCGTGTCGCACCGGCGGCCCGGACCGCTTCGGCATCGGCGGCGTTGCCGCGCGACAGCAACACCAGCATGCCGCCCTTCTGCGCTGCAATTGCCGGCGCCATCGCTTGCGCCATTTCCAGCCCCTGGGGAAAGGCGCCGCGCGCGTCGACGACGGCGATGCGAATGTGGTCGTCGCGACACCGCGCCACGGCTTCGACGACAAGGCGTTCAACCCGCGGCACCATCCCGGCAGCCTGCACGTTCATCGCGACGTCATTCGGATAACGCGGCGACAACACCAGGACGATTTCGTCTCTCTGCGTCACGAAACAGCTTCCCGATCAAAACCTGATAATGCCACGCTATGCGGTGCCTGTCGTGGGTTCGCCAGCCGGTTTCTGGCATGGCACGCGTTTATTTCGCGCTTTGGCTGAGCGGTTGCGACCATTATGAGGGGGTGGACTTCACCGCTGGGCATCGCCACCTTGCTATCACAATGACCTTTACCGCTCCCCTCATGCGTCCCGATGTTGCGCCGGCGACGACACAGCCGCTTATCGACCCCTTTGGTCGAGCGATTTCCTATCTGCGCGTGTCGGTGACCGATCGCTGTGATTTTCGCTGTGTCTATTGCATGCCCGAGGCAATGACCTTCCTTCCCAAGGCCGAAGTGCTCAGTCTTGAGGAAATTGAACGTGTCGCTGCCGCGTTCATCCGCCGCGGCACCCGCAAGCTGCGCTTGACTGGCGGCGAGCCGCTGGTGCGGCGCGGCATTGTCGAACTGGTGCGCAAGCTCGGCCGCCACCTCGACAGCGGTGCGCTCGAAGAACTGACATTGACCACCAATGGCTCGCAGCTGGCGCGTCATGCCGTCGATCTGCGCGCCGCCGGCGTGCGCCGGATCAACGTCAGTCTCGATACGCTCGACCCGGAGAAGTTCACCCGCATCACCCGCTGGGGTCGCTTGCCGCAGGTACTGGAGGGTATTGCCGCAGCGAGCGATGCCGGGCTGCACGTCAAGCTCAACATGGTGGCGCTGGCCGGCGTCAATGACGACGAGATCGAAGCGATGCTGGCATTCGCCGCCCGCGACGGGCATGATCTGACGCTCATCGAAACGATGCCGCTGGGCGAAATCGGGGCGGATCGTGTCGATCACTATCTTCCCCTGTCAAAGGTGCGGGCGGATCTGGCGCGTCGCTGGACCTTGCACGATCTGCCCGATCGCACCGGCGGTCCCGCCCGCTATGTGCGCATAGGCGAAACCGGCCAACGGCTGGGATTTATTACCCCACTCACCCACAATTTCTGTGAAAGCTGCAATCGCGTGCGCCTGACCGCAACCGGCCAGCTCTACATGTGTCTCGGCCAGGATGATGTTGCCGATCTGCGCGCTGTCGTGCGCTCCCACGCTGATGATTTGGCGCTCGATGCGGCGCTCGATGAAGCGGTGAGCCGCAAGCCGCGCGGGCATGATTTCGTCATCGATCGGCGCGGGGCGGCACCGGCCGTACGCCGCCACATGAGCGTCACCGGTGGCTGATCCCAAACTCGCCCTGCTGGTCTCCGAATCCGATACCGCCGAAGCGGCAGGCGCCGCGCTGCGCGATCGCTATGACTTCGTCTCGGTGAGCGACGCCGATGTCGTTGTGGCACTCGGTGGTGACGGCTTCCTGCTCCACACGCTTCACGAAGCGCTGCTGGCCAGCACACCCAAGCCGGTGTTCGGGATGAACCGCGGCACGGTCGGTTTCATGATGAACGAATTCGACGAACTTGGCCTGGTTGAACGCGTGCGCGCCGCCCGCACCTTCGATCTGCACCCGCTGCTGATGACTGCCGAAACCATCACCGGCGAAACCGTGACCTCGCCCGCGATCAACGAGGTCTCGCTGCTGCGCGAAACCCGTCAGGCGGCCAAGATCGAAATTGCCATCGACGGCAAGGTGCGGATGGAGGAGTTGATCTGCGACGGCGTGCTGGTGTCGACGCCGGCAGGGTCAACCGCCTATAATCTGTCGGCGAATGGCCCGATTCTGCCGTTGCAGGCCGATTTGCTGGCCTTGACACCGCTCAGCCCTTTCCGGCCGCGACGCTGGCGCGGGGCGCTGTTGCCACAGGCCAGCGTCATCGAATTCCGCATCCGCGAAGCCCGCAAGCGCCCGGTGTCGGCAGTCGCCGATCAACGCGAAGTCCGCGATGTCGATGTCGTGCGCATCATCACCGACAAGTCGATCCGGCTGCAGCTGATGTTCGATCCCGGCTATGCCCTTGACGACCGGATTGTCGCCGAACAATTCGCCAGTTGAACAACGATATCCGATAACGCGCGGTGTTTTTTGCGAAAGTCGCTTGCGGCGCCCGGATGGCCTCGCTATAGCCGCCGCCTTGCTGTTCCTCGGTAGCTCAGCGGTAGAGCATTCGACTGTTAATCGAATGGTCGCAGGTTCGAATCCTGCCCGGGGAGCCATTTTCTGACATCGTCTGGGTGTGCGGTCTCAGCGCAGCGCTGTGGGCCTCGCCTGTTACGCCACCACACCGCCGACCAGATGGCCGATTGCGGCCGTCAGCAGCATCGCTATTGCCCCCCAAAACGTCACACGCAGCATCGGCTTGCCGATGCTGGCGCCGCCCGCACGGGCCCCAACGCCACCGAGCAGCGCCAGGAAGACCAGCGACGCGATGGCGATAATCACGACAAGCTGGGAAACCGGGACGAATACCGCCAGCGCCAGCGGCAGCGCTGCACCAACCGTGAACGCGGCAGCCGATGACAGCGCAGCCTGAATCGGCCGTGCTGTCGAAAAATCGGAAATACCCAGCTCGTCGCGGGCATGCGCGCCAAGAGCATCCTTCGCCATCAACTGAGTCGCCACGGTATCAGCAGTCGGCACATCGAGGCCGCGGGCGCGATAGATGCCGGCCAGTTCGGCATGTTCGCCGAGGACGTCTTCGGCGAGCTCGGAACGTTCGCGCGCCAGATCGGCGGCTTCGGCGTCGGCCTGGCTGCTGACCGACACATATTCACCGGCGGCCATCGACATGGCGCCGGCCACCAGGCCCGCCACGCCGGCAACAAGGATGCTGTCGCGTGTGCCGGCCGCGGCCGCCACCCCGATGATCAGGCTGGCGGTGGAGACAATGCCATCATTGGCGCCGAGCACGGCAGCGCGCAGCCAGCCGACACGATGAAGCCGGTGAAGTTCATGGTGTCGCGACATGGCCGGAACTCTCTACAAAGGGCCGGCAATCCAGCCGACGCGTGCTCTTTGCACCCTGCCCGGCCGCAAGGCAAAGCCTGTGCCGTTCAGCGATCGAGCGGCTTGCTGATGGCACGATAGCCGACAAGGACGAGAACGGCGAAGAAGATACCGGCAAAACCGCCGCTCGATTGTGTGAGCATCCCGACGCGCTGCGCCATGACAGCACCGAACAATGCGGCGAACGTTCCGACCAGCATCGTGCCGATGATGCCACCACGATAGTTCGCCGGCACCAGATTGAAGATGATCGCCCCGACAAGCATCCCGATGATCCCGATCAACAGCCACATGTTCGACCTCCGTCAACAGCGCCGCAATAGTCGCGGCCAGCACCGAACCTAGCGGCCACGCAACGAAAGGCATAGGCGGTTTTGCGGCGACAGGAATTCGAGGGCGTTTCGTTCATCCCGCCGAAAGCGGAGACGGCTTAAACGCTTTGGCAACAGCAAAGGTCTCGCCCATGCGCCGTTCGTTCGTCCTGCCTGTTGCCCTTGGCTCGCTGCTACTCACCAGCGCCTGTGCCTATGACATGGCCAGCAGCTATGCGCCGCAGGGCTATCCCCCCGGCTATGATTCCGGGATGGGCAGCGGGCTTGTGACCCAGCCGGGCGATCTGTTCGGTAGCCAGAATGTGGCGTCAGTCGCAGCCTTTGACGCACCGCTGGCGCCTTATGGCCGCTGGGTGGATAGCCAGTTCGGTCGCGCTTTCCGCCCTGATGCCCCGCAAGGCTGGCGTCCCTATGTCAATGGTCGCTGGGGCGAAAATCGCATCTGGATCAGCGATGATCCCTGGGGTTGGGCGACCGACCATTATGGCCGCTGGGGCTATGATCAGCGGATCGGCTGGGTCTGGGTGCCGGGCACCGAATGGGCACCGTCCTGGGTCGCCTTCCGCGATGATCCGGCGCAGAATGTCTCTGGCTGGGCGCCGATCCCGCCGAATGTGAACTATTCGCTCAATCTCGGCTTCGGTAGCGGCTGGGGCTATGACAATTTCGCCAGTTGGTACGGCCCAAGCTGGGTCTGGGTACCGCGATCCTATCTCTATCAGCCCGGCTTTGGCGGACGCGTGCTGCCCTGGGGCTATGGCGCCAATTACTGGGGTGGCAGCCGCTGGCAATACCAACCCGGCTGGGGCGGACGGCCGCGCAGCCAGCCGATCCCGGCCTATCGTCCGCCTGGCGGGAACTGGCAGGGCCGACCGCAGAATGGGCAATGGAACGGTCGCCCGCCCGAAGGCGGGCAGTGGAACGGCCGTCCGCCACAGGCAGGACAATGGAATGGTCGCCCCCGGGATGACGATGGCAGACCAGATCGCGGCAACTGGAATGGCCGCGCGCCAGAAGGCGGACGTCCGGGCGGTGACCTGCGCAACGCTGGTCAGGGCTGGCAGAGCCGTGGCGACGGCCGCCCGGCGATGGGCGGGCTGCCACGCACCGACGCGCCCCGTCCGGTCGCCAGTTACGAAACGCCACGCGCGGTGCCCGCTGCGCAACCGCGCGTTGAAGCACCGCGCATGGAGCAGCCGCGCTATGAGCCACCGCCGCGGATGGAACGGCCGGCACCAGCGCCACGCAACGAACGCCGCTATGAGGACAGTGGCAATGTCCGCCCGCAATAGCGGCAATGTCGCCACAGCTTGAAAGCTTTGCCGCGGTGAGCGGTCGCATGTCACAATAAACTTGCGCCGCTTCGCTGCACTGCACAGTATCGCAACCGCAGCAACGGGAGCGACGATGGCAGCAGCAACCGCCTTTGACGAAATGTACGGCCTGAGCGAGGTCTATGGCCGCACCAGCGGTGGCGACGTCAATGCCGCCTATCGGTCGATCCAGAGCTGGCTCGATCACAGCCCGCCGGAATTGATGGCAGCGCGGCGTAGCCAGGCGGAGCTGTTTTTTCGGCGCATCGGCATCACCTTTGCCGTCTATGGCGATCCTGATGCTGCCGAGCGGTTGATCCCCTTTGATATCGTGC
>JAAFIT010000089.1 GCA_013298745.1 Sphingomonadales bacterium | reverse complement strand
CGTCGAATATGGCCTGCTCGGCCTAGCGATGAGCCGCTTTGCCGGCACCTGGGTCGGCTTCAAGGCGACCGCCGATACGGTCGAAACCTCGGCCACCGTCGATCTCGCCAACGAATGGCGACCGATCATCATCCCCGAATTCGATTTCCCCGAAGGCGGCGTGCACATCCGCGGTGGCGATATCTGGCGCGAGGAAGACACGCGCCTGCAACGCTTCAAGGGCTTTGCCGCCATGGCCTTCGCCAAGGCCAATCGCATTGACAAGGTGGTGTTCGACACCCCCCGCCCGCGCTTCGGCATCGTCACCACCGGCAAGGCCTATGCCGACACGATGGAAGCGCTCGACGAACTCGGCATCGATGCGCGGGTTGCCGCCGATATCGGGCTACGCGTCTACAAGGTCGGCATGCCCTGGCCGCTCGAGCCGACCGGCATGCGCGCCTTTGCCGAAGGGCTGGAGGAAGTCCTTGTCATCGAGGAAAAGCGCGAGTTCATCGAGCATCAGCTGAAATGGCAGCTCTACAACTGGCGCGAATCCGTCCGCCCGCGCGTCGTCGGCAAGCAGGACGAACATGGCGACTGGCTGCTCAGCCCCGACAATGAGCTGACCCCCGGCGTCATCGCCCATGTCATCGCCGCACGCATCCAGAAATATCATGATACCGATCGGATCCGGGCGACCCTCGCCTTCTTCAACGACCAGGCGGCAAAATCCAACGCCTTCATCACGCCTATCAAGCGCGCGCCCTATTTCTGCTCGGGCTGCCCGCACAACACCTCGACCAAACCGCCCGAGGGCCAGCGGGCGCTCGCCGGCATCGGCTGCCATATCATGGCGCTGTGGATGGACCGCGCCGAAACCTTCACGCAGATGGGCGGCGAAGGCGTTACCTGGGTCGGCGAAGCGCCGTTCACCTCGGAAAACCACGTCTTCGCCAATCTGGGCGACGGTACCTATTTCCATTCCGGCCTGCTCGCCATCCGCCAGTCGATCGCGGCAGGCGTCAACATCACCTACAAGATCCTCTATAATGACGCCGTCGCCATGACCGGCGGCCAGAAGCATGATGGCGAATTGTCGGTCGATCAGATCGCCGGGCAGATGACGGCTGAAAACGCCAAGAAGGTCGTCGTGTTGACCGAAAACTTGGAGCGCTACAAGGGTGTGACCCTGCCCGCCTCGGTGCGGCTGCTCGATCGCTCGGCGCTGCCGGCCATTCAGGAGGAATTCGCCGCCACCAAGGGCTGCACCGTCATCATTTTCGATCAAACCTGTGCCGCCGAAAAGCGCCGCCGTCGCAAGCGCAAGCAGATGGTTGATCCCGATCGCCGCATTTTCATCAACAGCGCAGCGTGCGAAGGATGCGGCGATTGTTCGGTGCAATCCAACTGCGTGTCGGTCGAGCCGCTCGAAACCGAATTCGGCCGCAAGCGCCGCATCAACCAATCGAGCTGCAACAAGGATTATAGCTGCGTCAAAGGCTTCTGCCCGAGCTTTGTCACAGTCGATGATGCCCAGGTGAAGAAGTCCAAGGCCGATTTCGACGTTGCCGACCTGCCCGAGCCGACGCTACCCGCCGCCGGCCATGGCTATAACATCATGGTCACCGGCATCGGCGGCACGGGCGTGTTGACCGTTTCGGCGTTGCTCGGTACCGCCGGGCATATCGAAGGCCGCGCGGCGACCACCGCGGACATGGCTGGCCTCGCGCAGAAGGGCGGCGCGGTTTATTCGCACGTCCGGCTGGCAGCGACGAACGACGACCTGTTGTCGCCGCGCATCATCGCCGGTGGTGCCGATCTGGTGCTGGCGTGCGACGCGGTGGTTGCGGCTGACAAGCCGACGCAGACGCTGATGATCCCGCAGCGCACCGCCGTCGTCGCCAACGCCGATATCGCCCCGACCGCCGATTTTGTGCGCAACCGCGATATCGATTTTCGTTCAGCGCAGGTCGAAAAGGCCATTCGCAACGCGTCCAACCCCAATGCCTGCGATTTCATTGCAGCCGACACGGTGGCAGTGGCGGTGATGGGCGATGCCATTGCGTCCAACATCATTGTCATGGGCTATGCTTGGCAAAAGGGCCTGATTCCGCTGCAACGCGCCAGCATCGAAGCCGCGATCGAGCTCAACGGCGTTGCCGTGGATTTCAACAAGCGGGCGTTTGCCCTGGGCCGGCTGCTCGCAGTGCGACCCGACCAGGTCGAAGCGCTTGTCACGGCCGCTCGCGGTCCGCAGCCCGAGCCGCCAGCCACGAGCCTCGACGAAGTGATTGCCCGCCGCGTGGCGGACCTGACCGCCTATCAGGACGCCGCCTATGCCGAACGCTTTGCATCACTGGTTACCCGCGCGCGTGCCGCAGGCGATGATTTCGGCGATGCCGTTGCCCGCAGCCTCTACAAGCTGATGGCGTACAAGGACGAATATGAAGTCGCCCGGCTTTATTCGGACGGCCGCTTCCGCGCCGCCTTCGACGCACAATTTGCGGGCGGCAAACCGCGCGTGCTGCTGGCACCGCCGCTGATTTCACGTCTCGATCCGGCCACCGGGCGCCCCAAAAAGATCAGCTTTGGCCCCTGGATATTCAGCGCCTTTGGCGTGCTGGCCAAACTGAAGGGCCTGCGCGGCACGGCACTCGACATTTTCGGCTACAGCGAAGAACGCCGCCACGAGCGCGCCGATATCGCTGCCTATGAAACCGAAATCGAACAGTTGCTCGTCGGCTTGCACGACGACAACCGCAGCCTCGCGCTCGCCATTGCGCGGCTGCCGATGGATGTGCGCGGCTTTGGGCCGGTAAAGGACAAGGCCCGCACCGAAGTGGCGGCACGTCGCGCCGCGCTATGGGCAAAATGGCCAGGCGAACGCCGCCGCGTAGCAGCCTGATTGACCGCGCAGACGCGAGGCGGCGAGGCTATTTGCCCTTCGCCGCCTCGGTCACGAAGCAGGCGCGGCCGGCAAAGGCCAGCTTGGCACACGCATCCTTCGCGGCTTCACGCGTCTTGTACGGGCCCATCTGCAGCTTGATGATCGACGTGCCGGGCTCATAAATCGGTTTGGCAGTGCCGACAGCGGTCTTCTGCTTGGTCTTGATCTCGGTCCAGGCAGCTTCCGCCTGTGCCTGCTTGCCAAAGGCACCGAGCTGCACACGCCAGCCCGGCGGGGGCACTTCGGGCTTTTTGGTCGCCGGTTTCGACTTCTCGATCGGCTTCACGGTTTCAGGCTTCACCACCGGTGCAGGCTTCGCCGCTTCGGTCGCTTTGGCGGCATCCGCAACTACAGCAGGCTTGGCTGGCGACAACTCAACTGTGCGCACTTCGGGTGCTACCGGCCGCTCGATGTAGGGCGGTGGGGAAACGGGCGGCGGCGGCGTGACCACAGCCGGCTTAGGTGCCGGTGCAACGGCTGTCGTTTGGGCGACGACAGGCTTTGGCGGCGCTGCGACCGGCGCTGGTGCGGGTGTCCGCGGCTGTTCGATGGCCGTCGGCAGCGCTGCAACCACCGGCGCAGGCCTCGTCACTGGCGGCGTTGTGACAACCGGCGGCGGCGCAGCAACCGATGGTTGTGTCGCCGGTTGCGGTCGCTGCACAGACTCAAGCGTGGCACGATTGAGTTCGGCGACCGACATCGGCTTGGCGGCCGGGACATAAGCGGGTGGAATGCCCTTGCCGGCCGACAGGCTGGTCGCGATCGCCCAGCCATTGGCGCGCTCCACCGGCGAGATCGTCCGCGTCAGATTATTGAGCGCGCCGGTTGCCTCAGTGAGCCCTTGAGCCGAGGATCGTGCCAGATAGGCATAGGCGAGCGGCAGACTTCGCGGTACGCCATCACCGTTCCAATGTGCGACGCCCAGCACATATTGGGCGCGCATCTCGCCACGGTCGGCTGCGGTCTTCAGCCATTGCGCGGCCTCGGCCTTTTCGCCGGCCTGGAAGAGCAGAATGCCCAGATTGGCCTGTGCTGGCAAATGACCCTTGTTGGCGGCCTTGCGATACCAATCGCGGGCAATGGCCTTGTCCATCGGCACCGAACGGCCAAGCTTGTAGGCCTGCCCCATATTGAACATGGCGTCAGCATCGCCCGCTTCGGCAAACGGCTTCCAATTGGCAACCGCCCCCGCCCAATCGCCGTTGCGCCACAGATCAACCCCGGCACGCACACTGGGCGGCGGCGCGGCGGGCGCTGCAACTGGTGCCGGCTTGGGGTTCGCCGCCAGCACTGGCGCCGCCAGCACCAGCCCGGCGAGTAGAACAGACCGCGCCATCATCCGCGCCAAACCACATCTCCACCCTTGATCGTCATCCGGACCCGGCCCGAAACCGGCAGCCCATCGAACGGTGTGTTGCCAGCCCCGGCAAAACGGTCGCCATCGATGCGCCATGGCGCTGCCTCGTCGAAAATCACCAGATCAGCCGGTGCGCCGGTCGCCAGCGTGCCACCCGGCAAACCGAACAGCCGCGCAGGCGCCGATGTCATCGTCGCCAGCACCGCCGGCAGAGCGAGTTCGCCGGTTTGCACCAGCGACAAGGCCAGCGCCAGCAAGGTTTCGGCGCCCGCCATCCCCGGCATGGCATCGGCGAACGGCAATCGCTTGTCTTCCTGCGTGCGCGGATCATGCCCCGAGGCGATGATGCTGATCGTCCCATCGCCGATCGCCGCCGCGACCGCTCGCCGATCACTGTCACTGCGCAGCGGCGGTGACAGCCGCGCGAAGGAACGGAAGCCCGCGACGGCGGTTTCATTCAGCAACCAGTGCGCCGGCGTGACACCGGCCGTGACCCTGACACCGCGAGCCTGGGCGGCACGGACCAGATCGACGCCCTCGGCGGTGGTCAATTGCCGGATGTGCAATCGTGCGCCCGTTGCCGCCGCGAGGCGAATGTCTCGCGCCACTGCCAGAGCTTCGGCAAAGGCCGGGGCGGCCGACAGGCCAAGCCGCGTTGCATAATCGCCTTCTGTCGCAACGGCGCCTGCGACCAGCGCGGCATCCTCGGCATGGGTGACGACGGGCAGATCAAACGCCGTGGCGTAGCTCAGCAAGCGATGCATCACCGCACTGCTCGCAATCGCGCTTCGGCCCGTGGCGGCGCCAACGGCGCCGGCGGCCTTGCCCAGCCCGATTTCGGCGAGTTCCTGCCCCAATAATCCGCGCGTGGCAGCGACCAGCGGATGCACCCAGACGTCGGGCTTTCCCATCGCCTGGCTGAACGCCACCAATGCCGGATCATCGAGCGGCGGCCGCTGATCGGGCATCAGAACAACGCGGGTGATGCCACCGGCAAGGCACGCCGCTGGCGACGCCTGAAACACCCCAGCATCGATCAATCCCGGCGCGACGACCAGGCCCGTTGCATCGATGATCTCCGCATTGGCCGGCGGCGCGAAACTGTCAATCGACGCGATGACGCGGTCGGCGAGCACGATGGTTGCCGGGCCATCAAAGCCCGAGGCCGGATCGATCACGCGGCCGCCGGTAATGGCGAGCAGCGTCATGTCGGCCAACCGGGGACGCCGCGCCGCGTCCGTGTGAGCACATCGAGGCAGGCCATCCGCACGGCAACGCCCATTTCCACCTGCTCGGTGACGGCGGAACGCACGATGTCGTCCGCCACCCGGCCTTCGATTTCGACGCCGCGATTCATCGGGCCAGGGTGCATCACCAGCACATCGGGTGCCGCATGCGCCAACCGTGCTTCGGTGAGCCCGTAGAAGCGATAATATTCACGCGTCGATGGCACATAGGCACCGTCCATGCGCTCGGTTTGCAAGCGCAACATCATCACGACATCGGCGCCTTTCAGGCCGGCGGCCATGTCGGTGAACGGCTCCACGCCCAGCGCATCGATATTGGCGGGCATCAACGTCGGCGGCGCCACCACCCGAACATGGGCGCCAAGCGACGCCAGCAGCTGGAAATTCGAACGCGCCACCCGGCTGTGCAGAATATCGCCGCAGATCGCCACGGTGAGCCCGGCAATCCGGCCCTTGCGACGGCGGATGGTCAGGGCATCGAGCAACGCCTGGGTCGGATGCTCGTGCCGACCATCGCCGGCGTTGAGCACTGGGCAATCGACCTTTTCGGCAATCAGTTGCACCGCACCCGAAGCGCCGTGGCGGATGACGATGAGATCTGGGTGCATGGCATTGAGAGTCAGCGCGGTGTCGAGGAGCGTCTCGCCCTTCTTCACCGACGATCCCTGAACACCAAGATTGACGACATCGGCACCAAGGCGCTTGCCGGCAATTTCAAAGCTGAGCAGCGTCCGGGTGCTGTTCTCGAAAAACGCATTGATCTGAGTCAGCCCTGCGAGACGGTTGTCATGCTTGTCGCGCCCGCGATTGAGTTCGACCCATTGTTCCGCCTCATCGAGCAGGAACAACATTTCCCAGGGCTTGAGGTGCGAAAGCCCGAGCAGATGCGCGTGCGGAAAGGGATGCGCGCCGGCAGCAAGCGCTGGATGGGCGAATTGTGTCATCGGCGTGAGATCAATACTGGCGAAAACAACACGGCAACAACGGCAAGGCCCCTGCCCGCCGCGGCCCCCATCAGCGGCCCGACTCCGCCTTGGCCGAAACCGGGGCCGGCATCGGTTTCACCTTGGTGTTCATCAAGGCGTAACTGCGCTGATACCATTTCGAACTCGGATAGTTGGCGCCGAGTACGGCGGCGGCCTTTTGGGCTTCTTCCGGCAGACCGAGCGCCAGATAGGCTTCAACCAACCGGTGCAGTGCTTCCGGCGTATGGCTAGTGGTATCATATTGATCGACGACCGTACGGAAGCGGATGATGGCGGCCAGATACAGGCCCTGCTGCTGATAATAGCGGCCAACTTCCATTTCCTTGCCGGCAAGGTGATCGCGCGCCAAATCGACCTTCAACCGCGCATCGACGGCATAATCGCTGTTCGGATAGCGCCGGATGAGTTCACCAAGCGCATCGAGCGCCTGTTGGGTGATCCGCTGGTCGCGCTGAACGCCCGAGATCTGCTCGTAGTAGCTGACCGCGATCATGTAATAGGCATAGGGCGCTTCACGGCTGCCCGGATGCAACGACAGGAAGCGCTGCGAGGAGGAGATGGATTCCGTATATTCCTTGGCGACGAAATAGGCGAAGGCGCTCATCAACTGGGCGCGGCGGGCCCAGACCGAATAGGGATGCTGGCGTTCGACCTCGTCGAACATCGCCGCAGCCTGACGATATTGGTTGCGGTCAAGGGCGTCCTTGGCAGCGAGGTAGAGCGTCTCGACATCGCGTGCGACATACGCCTGATCTTTCTTCTGCTTGTTAGACGCACACGCCCCGAGAGTCAGGGAGAGCGCGACGCCCAACCCGATTGCCGAAGCAAGCCGGCGACGGGCAAAAGGGCGGAACGCGGACAGAGACTGCATGGTGAGATGCCTTAGCCGAACGCAACGCCAGCGCCAAGCATCCAGTCAGCCGCGAAAGGCCACCTGCCCCAACGCTTGCCACGGTCCGTCGCAATAACGCCAGATCGCGATTGCAATGACGCGAGTCCGGAACGGGAGAAAGCCCGCCGCCAACGCTTGGTGGGTTGCCCGCGCCTCGGCGCTCGTCACCTTGTTCTGCACCGTGACATGCGCCTGAAAGCCGGCGCGATCCTGCGGGATCAGCAAAGTCGACCAGCCCGCTGCCAGTTCGGCGCGAACATCGTCGAGTTCGTCCGACCGCAACCGAAAAGCCACGCCGCGCCCCAGCGACTTCAACCCGACGACCTCGACAGTCGGCGGCGGCAGCGGCCCGCATACTACCTGCAAGCGGCGCTTGACGGCGGCCTGTTCACTGCCCGGCAAATGGTGGAACAGCGACACATGCGCTGGCACCTGGTTGAGCGTTGCCGGATAATGCGCCCGGCGCAGCGCCTCAAACCGCGCCTGCGCCTGTGGTTCGAGCAGCGCCGTCAGGATGAGCGGCCGGTAATCGTCTGTCACAAGTGCCGCTTACAGATCCTGAGGCCGTCGGCGAATGACGAGATTGCGGATCTCGGTCATGTCTTCCATCGCGAAGCGGATGCCTTCGCGCCCCAGCCCCGAATCCTTGACACCGCCATAGGGCATATTGTCGACGCGGTAGCTCGGCACATCATTGATGACCACGCCGCCAACATCGAGA
>JAAFIT010000088.1 GCA_013298745.1 Sphingomonadales bacterium | reverse complement strand
GGGCGCTCGATCGTTTCGGCGTGCCGAACCGCATTTCCAGCTTCGTGCTGCCCTTGGGCTACAGCTTCAACCTCGATGGCTCGATGATGTACTGCGCCTTTGCCAGCATCTTCATCGCCCAGGCCTATGGCATCGATCTGACGCTCGGCCAGCAATTCGCCATGCTGGCGCTGTTGATGATCACATCAAAGGGCATCGCCGGGGTGCCGCGCGCTTCGCTCGTCGTCATCGCGGCGACGCTGCCCTATTTCAACATCCCCGAAGCCGGGTTGCTGCTGGTGCTGGCGGTCGATCACTTCCTCGACATGGGGCGCAGCGCCACCAACGTCATTGGCAATGCCGTGGCGACGGCGGTGGTGGCGAAATGGGATGCCGACGATCCGGAAGCGGTGGCGGCAGTCTGAAACTCCCTCCCCCTCTGCGGGGAGGGCGAGAGACGGCGAAGCCGGCCCGGGGTGGGGGTTGCAATCGGCGAAATCGTGAACCCCCACCCCGCTCGGCTGGCGCCGAGTCGCCCTCCCCGCAAGGCGGAGGGAGTCGGATCAGTCCTTTTTCAGTCCGGCAAAGGGGCTGCTCGCCGCCCGGGCTTCCTCTTCGGTGATCACGCCGGGCACCTTGACGCCCTTGGCCCGCGGATAGGGATCGAGCGCCAGCGCCAGCGCCTGCGCGGCGATCTCGCCCATGTCGATGATATCGCCCAACAGCGGTTCGGCATCGAGATCGGGCTCGGCGAGCTCGATTTCGGTGCCTTCGGGGACGCCGGGCACCAGCAGCAGCTTGAGCTTTTCGGTGATCAGGAACGGCACCGGCTCGCCCGACAGTGCGCAGGGCTGGTTGCCGCTGGCATGGACCTGCCCCGTCACGCGGATGCCGATCGCTTCGCGGCGCAGTTCGATCGCGGCGGTGAGGCGATCGAGGTCGAGCAGGAAAAAGCGGTCGGCAAGCGCCGCACGCTCATGCGGCTCGGCCTCGATCATCTGCTGGCGGTTGTGGCTGCCGACATCATGGGCGCGGAACGGGCGCGAGAATTCGGAGATGATTTCCGGGGTCATGCAATCTCTCCCTGAACGAGCGCGGCGTAAGGCCGGGTGGCGAGCCGGCTGGCAAGGCCGCGCGCTTCGGCCACCACCCAGGCAACGGCATCATCGGTGACCGGCGCGCCGCGCCACAAATTGCGGCGCAGCGCCTCCGCCAGCGCCGCATCGTCGGTGCCGGCGTCACGATAAGCGCCCAGCCGCCCCCCCAGCGCCGCCATCATCCGGCCGATGTGCTTGCCGACGACCTGATCGCCGATGCCGTCCTGCCGCAGTGATCCGTCCATATCCATGATGAAGCGATCGGCGAGATCGGCGCAAAGCTGTTTCGGTGCCTCACCGGGCTCGTCCTCCAGCCGCAGCAGCACCAGCGACAGCACCAGCGCCACCATGTCGAAACGGCCATCCATGGTGTCGGGCACTTCGCCCGACAGATACCAGTCCGGGCGCCGCGCCGTCTCCACAACGGCGTTGTAAAGCGCCTGCCCGGGCAGGGCGGCAAGGTTGGCGCCGGCAAGCAGGCGGCGCAGGCTGGAAAAAAGGGTCATCGGCATCGGGCCATTCTGGAGAACGTCATCTCGTCTGTCGAACGTCATATCGCATCGCCGCTTGGATGCCGGGCCATGTTGGCATACATAGCGGCAACGACGGCTGGGCAACCATCTGTGGCCGTCGGGAGACCTGTGATGCGTAAAGCCCTTCTTGTCATCAGCCTTGTTGCCGCGGCGGCCACCGTCAGCGGCTGCACGCGCATCCGCCAGAACCAGGGTTATCTGGTCGATGAAACGCTGCTGACATCGATCCAGCCGGGGGTCGACAATCGCGATTCGGTGGCCAAGACGCTCGGCCGGCCGACCTTCAGCGCGCAATTCGATGCCAAGGAATGGTATTATATCACCCGCATCACCGGCCAATATGCCTTTGCCCAGCCCAAGGTGCTCAGCCAGTCGATACTCGTCGTCAGCTTCGATGCCGCCGGCAATGTCGAAAAGGTGGAGCGGCGCGGTATGGAGCAAGTGGCGCGCATCAACCCCGAAGAAGAGACGACCCCGACACTTGGCCGCGAAACTGGCCTGCTCGAGGAACTGTTCGGCAATATCGGCCAGGTCGGTGCCGGCGGGGCGCCGGTCGGCCAGCCCGGCGGCGGCGGCGGCCGCGACGGGCCACGCAAGTAAGCGCGCGCTGCGAGGTGTTGGCCGTAAGGGCAGATGCCTCCGGCGGTTGGGGCCGCAGGCCCCAAATCCCGATTATCCTGAAAATCGCTGGCTCACGGCCCCGTCACCCCGGACTTTATCCGGGGCGCCGGAGGCGCGTTACACCAGTTCCATCACCCGCTTGCCGCGCTTGACCGTGGCGCCCTGGCCCTTGCCCAGCGCCGTGGTGCGTTCGCGGATGGTCTTCATGAACACCCAGTCGCAGCGGGCTGATTCGGGGGTGAAGGCGACGGTCATGTAACCGCGGCGACTGGTGTCGCACCAGGTCATCGCCGGATTGGCGGCGACGAGCGCGGCGGCCACCTTGGCCGGATCGGCCTTCAGCGCGCTTTCATAACCCGGTGATGTCACCGAATGGCCGGCGAATTCGACGCCGGCAGGCCTGCCGCCTTCGCCCAGATTGAAGGCCCAGCCATTGTGGCTGTCCCCCGACACCACGACCATATCGGCATCGGCAGCTTGTGCTGCCTGCAGCACGCGCTTTCGCGCCTGCGGATAGCCGGCCCACATGTCCATCGCGGCGGAAATCCCCACCGATGCGGCGGCCATGCCGCCCTTCACATAGGCCTGGGCGCGCGGATCGGCGTCGGGCGCCAACAGTTCGAGGGCGTTCTTCGGCGTCATCACATCGCCCATGATCACCTGCTGGGCGACAAGCTGCCACTTCTGGCCGTCCTTGACCGATGCCTTCAGCGTATCGGCAAACCAGGCTTCCTGCTCGACCCCCAGCAACTGGCGCGCCGGATCGTTGAGCGGCCCGTCGCGGAAGGCCTTCAGCCCGGCCATGCCGCCCTTCATCGCGGCGCCGATATCGAGCTGCTGATCCCGCCCGGTGGCGCGGGTATCAAGCGTGATCAGGCTGATGAGATTGCCGATGTCATAACGGTGATACATGCGGTCGGGCCCGGGCAGCCATTCGCCATGCGCCTTGGTGGCAGCGGCCTTGCGCACCGCCCAATCGCCTTCATTGGCTTGATGGTTCTGCGCGCCATTCTTCCAGGTATCGTTGGCCAATTCGTGATCGTCCCAGATGGCGATCATCGGGTAGAGGCGGTGGAGTTCCTGCAGGCCGGGATCGACGCGATAGCTGGCATAGCGCTGGCGATAGTCATCCAAAGCGATCATTTCATTGGCGGGCTCGATGGTGCGGCCGGCCATCGCCTCGGCATCGGACGGATAGGTGCCGCGCGCATATTCATAGATGTAGTCGCCGACGTGGACGACGAAATCGAGATCGTTGCGCGCGGCGGCATGGGCATAGGCGTTGAACCAGCCGAACGGTTTGTTGGAGCAGCTGAACACCGCGATGTTGGCGCGCGCCAGATCGCCGGCCGGCAGCGTGCGGGTGCGGCCGATGGGGGATTGGCTGCCATCGGGTGCGGTGAAGCGATAATAGACCCAGCCCTTTTGCGGCAGACCGGTGATGCGGGTTTGCGCCGTGCCCCAGGTCGCGGGACTGGCGAGCGCTTCGCCCTTGGCGATGACGCGGCGCATGCCGGGATCGGACGCCACCGCCACCTTCAGCACCGCTTCGCCGCCGCCGGCGGCCGCATAGCGCGTCCACAGCTTGATCGATCCCGGCCCCGGATCGCCCGAGGCGACGCCATGGGTGAAGCCCTTGTCCGCCCACAGCCCGGCGAGCGCCGGGCGCGCCGGCAGCAGCAGCCCGGCGGCAGAAGCGGCGATGAAGGCGCGACGATCGAGTTCAAGACGCATGGAAATTCCCCCGCTATGGATGCCATCGCCCCTTATGCGGGGATTATGACAGTTCGGCGGGAGACAGGTGAACCATGGCGCGCATGCGAAGCAAGTCCGATTTGCCGACCAAGGACTGCGCTGCGTGCGGCCGCCCCTTCACCTGGCGCAAGAAATGGGCGCGGGATTGGGACAATGTGCTCTATTGTTCGGATGCGTGTCGCAGCGGCGCGCGGTTGCGTGCCCTGCAGAATGGTGCACAATAAGTCGAAAGTTTGGGGAGAGTCTTGATGGCCACGCAGTTGAAACCGAAGAGCGTCCGCGACCAGGTCTCGGCCGAGGAATGGGCGATCCGCGTTGATCTCGCCGCCGCCTATCGGCTGGTGGCGCTCTATGGCTGGGACGACATGATCTTCACCCATTTGTCCGCCCGCGTGCCGGGGCCGGAGCATCATTTCCTCATCAACCCCTATAATCTGATGTTCGAGGAGATCACCGCCTCGTCGCTGGTCAAGATCGATGTCGAAGGCCATCCGGTGATGGAAACGCCGTATCTGACCAACCCGGCGGGTTTCACCATCCATTCGGCGCTGCACATGGCGCGCGAGGATGCCCATGCGGTGATGCACGTCCACACCCGCGCCGGGCAGGCGGTGAGCGCCATGTCCGAAGGGCTGATGCCGATCACCCAGACCGCGCTGATCGCTCGCCACGACCTTGCCTATCACGAGTATGAAGGCATCGCGACCGACCTTGAGGAGCGCGAACGGCTGGTCGCGGACATGGGCACCAAGAACACCATGATTCTGCGCAATCACGGCACGCTGGCGGTGGGCGGCACCGTCGCCGAATGCTTCCTGCGCCTCTATTTCATCGAACGCGCCTGCGATGCCCAGGTCGCGGCGCTGTCGGCCGGCCGCGACGGCCTGTCGATGCCGCCGCAGGGCACGCCCGAAAAGGTGGCGGGGCAAACGCAGGGCATCGGCATGCTCGCCAACATGCTCGCCTGGCCGGCGCTCATCCGCAAGCTCGACCGCATCGACCCGAGCTATCGGGATTGAACTTGCCTCTCCCCTTGCGGGAGAGGTCGACTCGCGCGCAGCGCGGCGGGTGAGGGGTTCGGCGCGCAAAGCCCCTCACCCGGGCCGCGCTTTGCGCGTCTCTCGACCTCTCCCGCAAGGGGAGAGGTGAAAATCAAGCCGCCAGAATCATGTCCGCCGCCTTTTCGGCGATCATCACCGTCGCGGCATTGGTGTTGCCGGAAACGAGGCGCGGCATCACCGACGCATCGACGACGCGCAGCCCTGAAATCCCGTGCACCCGCAATTGCGGATCGACGACGCTGTTGGGATCATCGGCGCGGCCCATCGCGGCGGTGCCGACCGGGTGATAGAGCGTCGATCCCATATTGCGGGCATAGTCGAGCAGCTCGTCGTCGCTCTGCAGCGGCGCGCCCGGCATCAGTTCCTCGGCCATCCACGGGCTGAGCGCCGGTTGTGACGCCAGCAGCCGCGCCCAGCGCAATCCGGCGACGATCGTCGCCTGGTCGGTCGGGTCGGCAAGGTAATTCGGCCGGATCGCCGGGCGATCGAGCGGCACACCGGTCCTGATATGGATGGTGCCGCGGCTTTCCGGGCGCAACTGGCACGGCGCGATGGTCAGGCCGGGCAGTTTTTCCAGCACCAGCTCGCCCTTGTTGACATAGGCATCGGCATCCATGCTGCCGGGCAGGATGTGATATTGCACATCGGGTCCGGCCAGCCCCGGCCGAGTGCGGACATAGGCCTGAATGTGCGCCGCCGACAGTGCCAGCAGCCCCTTGCGCTGCACGGCGTAGCGCGCCACCTCGCGCACCAGCCGCCAGCCGCGGCTGAGCTCGTTGACCGAAATACAGTCCTTCAGGCGGAATTTCGTGCTGACCATGTAATGGTCCTGCAGATTGCCACCGACGCCTTTCAGGGCATGGACGACCGGCACGCCCGCCGCCGCCAACACGTCGGGATCGCCGATCCCCGACAGTTCGAGCAGTTGGGGTGAATTGACCGCGCCGCCCGACAAAATGACCTCGCGCCGCGCCTTGGCTTCGACGCTGCTGCCATTCTGGGTGTAGCGCACGCCGGTGGCGCGCTTGCCATCGAGGATCACGCGCTCGGCCTGGGCGTGGATTTCGAGCGTCAGGTTCGAACGCTGCAGCGCCGGGCGCAGATAGCCCATCGCCAGCGACCAGCGCCGGCCGTTCTTGATGGTCATCTGGAAATAGCTGATGCCGTCCTGCGCCTCGCCATTGATATCGTCGTTGAACGGGATGCCGGCCTCCACCCCGGCGCGGATGACGGCGTCCGAAATCGGGTGGCGATCCTCGGGATCTGACACGTTCAAGGGCCCATCGCCGCCGTGCAGCGGATCATTGCCCAGCCGTTCATTGCCCTCGGCGCGGCGGAAATAGGGGAGGACGTCGCTATGGCTCCAGCCGGTGCAGCCCAATTGCGCCCATTGATCGAAATCCGCCGCCTGGCCGCGGACATAAAGCAGCCCGTTGATCGACGACGACCCGCCAAGCACCTTGCCGCGCGGCCAGACGTGCGGGCGGTTCCCCGAGGTCGGATCGACCTCGGTTTCATACAGCCAGTTGACCTTGGGGTCCTTCAGGGTGGTCGCATAGCCGATCGGGATATGGATCATCATGTTGGTGTCGCGCCCGCCGGCTTCGAGCAGCAGCACGGTCGATTTGCCATCGGCGGTCAGCCGGTTGGCGAGAACGCAACCGGCGCTGCCGGCGCCGACGATGATGTAATCGAACTCGCGCATGATGCTGTTCCCCCGGCCGCTTTGCGCGGATTTCCGTCAAGCATCGGCTAACCACCCGCGATGCGCAACTGCCGTCGTCGCTGTCGCTAATTCACCACCGGCAACCACACCGCGCTCGCCTGGCCGGGCCCGAACGCCACGCTTTGGGTGGCGGGTTTATAGTCGCCCGCCTTGGCCTCGAAGATCGATGGCACATAGGTTTGCGGGTTGCGGTCATAAAGCGGGAACAGGCTCGATTGCACCTGCACCATGATCCGGTGGCCGGGCGCGAAGACATGGTTCACATTGGGCAGGCCGAACTTGTAATTCTCGGTCTTGCCCGGCGTCAGCGGCCCCGGCGTCGGAAAGCCATGGACATAGCGGCCGCGGTAGATCTCGATCCCCACCGGCAACTGCATTCCGGCGGTTTTGGGCTTGCCGGTGGCTTCGTCCGGATAGACGTCGATCAGCTTCACAACCCAGTCGCTGTCCGTGCCGCTGGTGGCGGCGAACAGATCGACCAGCGGCGCCCCGGCGATATGCACCGGCTTGTCGAGCGGGGCGGAGGTGAAGCTGATCACGTCGGGCCGGTCGCTGACGAAATGCTGATCGGCAACCAGCCACGTTGTCCAGGTGTCCCGATCACGCAAATGCACCGGGCGCGGCACGAACGGCACCGGCTTGGCCGGGTCCGACACCCAGGTTTCGGCGCCCGCAGCGGTTGCCGGGGTGAACGCCAGGCCCTTGCCGGGCTGCAGATACAGCGGCACCGGCTTGCCCGCAGGCCAGGCCTTGTGGCTCTCCCACCCCGCCCCGCCGCCGGTCGAATAGGTGACGGCGGGCGCAATATCGGCCTTTGTGCCGCCGGTCTTCAGATGCTGATCAAGGAACGGCTTCATCGTCCGGGTGCGGAACTGCAGGCCGGTATCGCCGACAAAATCGAGCTTGCCGAGCGAGGAGCCGTCATAATTGACGCCGCTGTGCCGCCACGGCCCGATGACGAGGTGGAGATTGGGGTTCGTCGCACCGCCCAGTGCGTTCCACACCGCGGGGGCGCCATAACTGTCCTCCTGGTCCCATTGGCCGACGACGAGCATCGTCGGCACGGTCAACTTCCTTTTGCCGAGCAGCTTGTCGACCGCCTGTTCCTGCCAATAGGCATCATAGGCCGGGTGCTCCATCATCTTGCGCGCGGCCGGGAAGGCATCGACTCCATAGGCGCGCGCGAAATCGCCGGCAGAGCCCGCCTTCAGATAGATGTCGTAATCATCGCCGCTGCCATAGGGCACATCGCCATCGCCCTTCTTGGCGGTCTGGCTGATGATGTAATCGAACGACGGGTTGCGGAAGGCGCCGTTGTGGTACCAGTCATCGCCCATCCAGCCATCGACCATCGGGCTTTGCGGCACCGCAGCCTTCAACGCCGGGTGCGGATCGATCAGCGCCAT
>JAAFIT010000087.1 GCA_013298745.1 Sphingomonadales bacterium | reverse complement strand
TGGTGCGCGCGGCGTCATGGGGCTGGAAATGACGGTTTATGGCCCCAATCGGGCGCTGCACGATGGCCATTATGGCAATTGGGCGCCCAATCCGGCGGCGATGGCGGCCAATCTCGTCGCCGCGATGCGCGATGATGACGGCAAGATCCTGATTCCGGGGTTCAGTGACGATGTCCGGCCGCTGATTCCGGCGGAAAAAGCCGCGATTGCGGCACTGCCGCCGGTCGAACCGGCGCTGAAGGCCGATCTCGCGCTGGCGCGCAGCGAGGGCAACGAAGGCCTGACCGCCAGTACCATGCGCCCGGCGCTCAACATCCGCGGCATCAGCGCCGGCAGCACCGGGGCGAGCGCAGCGAATGCCATCCCCACCGAAGCCGCAGTGTCGCTCGATTTCCGGCTGGTGCCGGGGCAGACGCCGGCCAATGTGCGCCGCAAGGTCGAGGATTTCCTCACATCGCGCGGCTGGACGATCACCGACAAGGCCCCCGATGCCGCCCTGCGCGCCGCCAATCCGCGGCTGATCAAGCTTGATTGGGAAATGGGCTATCCGGGCTTTCGCGCCGACATGACGACGCCGGCGGCCCGCGCGGTGATCGCCGCCGCCAGCGCGGCAGCGGGCCAGCCGGTGGCAGTGCTGCCGATGATGGGCGGCAGCGTGCCGCTGACCATGTTCGATGATGTCTTCGGCGTCCCGATCATCGGCCTGCCGATCGCCAATCATGACAACAGCCAGCACGCCGCCAATGAGAATCTGCGGCTGCAGAACCTCTGGGATGGCGTCGGCGCCTATGCGGCGATGCTGGCCGGGCTTGACTGGTAAAATGCCGCAATCGACGGCCGTCAGTCTTCGGCGGTAGCTTGGCCGAGAACAATCAGGTCTGGATACCGGCAGGAAAGGGGCGAGATGCGCGAAAAGGAACTGCGGCTCGCCCTCGTTTGCTACGGCGGTGTCAGCCTTGCCGTCTATATGCACGGCACCACCAAGGAAGTGTGGAAGCTGGCGCGCGCTTCGATGCGGCGGCAGATGGGGGCACGCGTAGTGCTGCCGCCGGCGCAGGACAGCGAGATTGCCTATGGCGCACTGCTCGATGCGCTGGCGCCGCAACTCGATCTGCGCATCCTTGTCGATATCGTTGCGGGCGCTTCGGCGGGTGGCATCAACGGCATTCTGCTGGCGCAGGCGATTTCGCAAGGGTCCGACATGGAGCCGCTGCGCGACCTGTGGCTGGAAGGCGCCGACAGCGACAAGCTGCTCGATCCTGAAGCGGCGTCGACGCGCTTTTCGAAATGGTGGGCGACGCCATTGGTGTGGTGGGCGCGCCGGCGTGGCCTGGTGATGGAGGACATGTCCGAACCCGAGGCCCGGGCCGAGGTGGCACACAAGCTCTCGCGGCTGATGCGTTCGCGCTGGTTCGCGCCGCCGTTTTCCGGAGCGGTGTTCTCGGGCATGCTCTATGACGCGTTGCAGGCGATGGCTGCGGGGCAGCGGACCCCGCCGCTGTTGCCGCCGCTGCAACCGCTCGATCTGTTCGTCACCGTCACCGATTATCACGGCGCGGCCGAGGCGTTGCACCTGCATTCCCCCGCTGAAATCACCGAGAACGAACATCGCCTGGTCATCGGCTTCAACGATCCGGGGCCGGGTGCCGATGGTCGCCGCCACCTTGCCGATGTGGCCGAACTGACCTTTGCGGCGCGCGCCACGGCGTCGTTTCCTGGTGCCTTCCCGCCGGCGCGACTGGGTGAAATCGATGCGGTCGTTGCGGGCCGCAACCAGTTCTGGCCGGAACGCGCGGCGTTTGTCGAACGGCTGTTTCCCGGCCGTGCCAGCCCCGATGCCATAACGCTGATCGACGGTGCCGTGCTCAATAACCGACCGTTTGGGCCGGCGATCGAGGCGGTATCGCACCGCCCGTCGCATCGTGAGGTCGATCGGCGCTTTGTCTATGTCGATCCCAAGCCCGGGATGCACAGCCAGATGTCACCCGATTCGATGCAGTTGCCGGGCTTTTTCGCCACGGTGCTGCGCAGCCTTGCCGATATTCCACGCCAGCAGCCGATCAACGACAGCCTTGCCGCCATCGATGCCGTTTCGGCGCGGGTGCGGCGGCTGCGCCATGTCGTCGATGGCATGACCCCGGATGTCGATGCGGCAATTGCCGATTCGATCGGGGTGCGCACCTTCATGTTCGCGCCCACGGTCGAACGGCTGGCCGATTGGCGGTCGCGGATGAACAGCGTGGCAGCGCGCGAGGCGGGCTATGCCTATGCTGCTTATGGCCAGTTGAAGATCGCCCAGATTGTCGAGGCGCTGGCCGAACGCCTGGCGGACATCGGCGGCGGCGACAAGGTTGCTGTGCGGACCGCCCTATGGCGCGATGTCCGGGCGCAAGGGCTCGATCATCCGGCGCAGGCGCTGGCCAAGGGCGGGGCTGCCTCGAACTATGTGGCGTTCCTGCGCAATTTCGATCTCGAGTTCCGGATCCGCCGGCTGCGACTGGTGATTCGCCGCATCAACACCCTGGCCGAAGCGCCTATGGCCGTTGCCGAGCGTCAGAGCCTGGAGACAATGAAATCAGGCCTTTACGGCATTCTCGCTCCGCATCTGCAACGTCGCCAGGCCGAATTCTATGGTGCCGAAGCGCGTGCCGCCGCCGTCAATGCCAGTGCGGAGCCGGCGGCGGCCCTGGCGGCGCTGGCCCGCGCCTATGATCTGAAGGCGCTCGATACCAGCAGCGATGCCGCGCTGGTGACGCTATTCGGGCAATTGGCGACAAAGCCGCTGCGCCGCAGCCTGCTCAGTGCCTATCTCGGCTTTCCGTTCTTCGACATCGCCATGCTGCCACTGTTACCCGGTGACGGTGTCGACGAGTTCGAGGAGATCAAGGTCGATCGCCTGTCTCCCGACGACGCCCTGTCGCTGCGCCACATCGGCGGCGAACGGTTGAAGGGCGCGCAGTTGAACGCCTTTGGTGCCTTTTTCAGCCGCGCCTATCGCGAGCATGACTATCTGTGGGGGCGGTTGCATGCTGCCGAACGCCTGATCGACATTGTCGCGTCGGCGCTGCCCGAAGGCGCGATGTTGCCCGACCAGCAACTGTCGGCGCTGAAGCGCCAGGCCTTTGCCGCCATTGTTGCGGCGGAACGGCAGAAGCTGCGGAAGGTCCCCGAACTGCTGGCAGCGCTGGAGGCGGCGCTGAAGGCGCCGCCGTCAGGGTGATCCGATCGCCGTCCGCCGCGCTTGAAAACCGCGCAGATACCAGGCGATGATGCCGACGCCGATGACCGTGGGCACCGCCCAGATGACGGGATTGAAGGCGTGTTCGGGGAACATTTCGATCAGGCCGACCGACAGAAAGGCGGTATAGGCAGCGATGCCGGTTGCGACCATCGCCTTCAGATGCTCGGGGATATAGGCCTTTGGCGAGGCGGGCTGCGCGAAGATATAGCGAAAATAGGTCAGGGTCGTGCCGAAGCCGATCAACGCGACCATGATCATCAGCGCGGTTTCCATGATGAGACCGTTGCGATTCAGCAGAAAAAGGCCGTGGCCAAGGCAGATGGCGGCGGCGACCAGCGTCGTGCCCTGCAGGGCCAGCATCGACCAGTGGCGGTTGGCGGTGTGGTTGCGTCGATTGGCAACCATCACCAGACCATAGCGCGTCATCGATAGGACCAGCAGCCCGAGATAGACCATCATCGTGCCGAACATGCCGCGATACAGGGTGGCATCGCTCAACTCGGTGTGCATCGCCAGCGGCCAGACCAGCGACAGCGCGCCCATGCCGAGCGCCATGAAGCCGGCGGTGTAGATGGCGCTGGCAAAAACCTTGCCCCAGCGGCGGTGCGCAAGCCCGCCCTTGGCAGTCACGATCGCGCCCCAGAAGCTCGTCAGCGCGACGATTCCCGCACCGACATGCACCGCCAGCACCAGTTCGAACAACCAGGGCATCGCGCCGCCTGTCACCTGTTTTGCATGAAGAACCCTAAGGTTTGTGTGACATGAACAAGGCTTTCGCAAGCCCCCGGACCGGCGCATAGGTCGGCAATAGGGACTCTAAAGATGCTCAAGGCCGTCACTGCCGGTTTGCTCTATGTCGCGATCGGCTTTGCGGTCGGATTTGTGCTTGGCACGATGCGCACGCTCGTCGTCGCGCCGCGCGTCGGTGAACTGATGGCGGTGGCGATTGAACTGCCTCTGATGATCGGCGCGGCGTGGCTGGTCTGTCGGCGGCTGGTGCGCGGGGTATCGCCGCACATTGCCGCACGGGTGATGATGGGCAGCGTCGCCTTTGTTGTCCTAATGGGCCTCGAATTCGGCCTTGCGACACTGGTTTTCGGCGAAAATCCGGCAGATTTTTCCGCACGGCTGCTGTCGCCGGCCGGATTGCTCGGACTGGCCGGGCAAATCGTCTTCGCGGTGCTGCCGCTGTTCGTTCGCCCCCTCCGCAGCGGCGCAAAGCCCGTTAATTGACCACCCGCACCGCCGTGCTGAGCGGCGCGGCCGACCCCGCCTTGTGCAGGTTGAACAATTGCTCGATCAGCGCGATGACCTGAAAATTGCGGCATTGGCAGTCGGCTGGCATATGCCAGCTTTGCCCTTCGAGTTGCGCCGAGACATCATGGGGGCCGCCGCGCCCCGGTCGGATCAACAGCATCGGCTCGATCCGTTCGGCGTCACCGCTGCCGCGCGGGATGCCATAGCTGGCGCGTGTGGTGTCGGTGCCGCGCAGATACTCGCCGAGGAAATAGATGATGCCATCGACCGAGCGGAAGGTGATATCGATCGACGTGCGGACCGGTATCGGACGGCCAGCGATAACGACTTCGAAGGTGCGGGTTTTGCTCGGGTAGATCGAGGCGATCGACGGGTCGCTCTTGCCACGGATACTGTTGCCATCAACAAGCATTAGCGTCTGGTCGCGGCACAGCGGATTGGTGGTCCGGCTGAGCCCCACCGCCTCGCCGCCCGCCGTCTTGCGCACCACCCAATCGCGGCCATCGCCTGGGCTGGCGCCATCGGTCGGGGTTGCCGATGTGGGTTCGGGACCGGCGCCGAGATCGAATTTCGTGCCATCGAGCACCGTAAGATCGCCAAGGCTGACTGGCGCCAGTTCGGAGAATTTGCGGATTGCCAGCGTGTTTCCCGGGCGCTGCGACGCCGACAATGTGTAACAGGCAACGAAATTGTGAAACTGCGCCGCGAGTTTTTCGTCGGACGGATCATTTTGCAATGTTTCGATCGACTCGCCGCTTTTGTAGCTCCGATCGCCGATCGTTACCGCGGTTTCGGCGACGAAATCGATCCGCTCGACCAGCAGATAGGTGAGCAAGTCCGACCGCCAGCCGGTGTGCAGGTAATAGTTGATGATCTCGGCCGAAATCGGCTGCATGATCCCGCGCTGAAACGCCTGACTGTCGTGGATCATCATGTCGAAATTGGGGTTGGTCGCCAGCCCGACGCTGGCGCCCGGCGCCAGGCTGGCGGCATTGCCACCCGAAATTTCGACCCCGGCGCCGATCGAGCCGCGCGTATCGAGATCGACATTGCCGCTGATCCGTGAAATCGAGGTAAAGTGCACCGGCCGCCATTTGCTGGCCCGAAGAATATTGAGCAGCGTCAGGCTGTCGGCGGTGTTGGCGACGACCTGGTTCTGGTCGACGGCAATGCGCTGCAGCTGGGTCGGAAAGGCGCAGGCGGCGAGAGACAACTGACCCACCATCGCCAATCCAGCTGCAAATCGCTGCCTACCCCGCATATCGCCATTCCCCCTTGGCGTGACCATGCCGTTGCCGTTTTTCGGTGTCGAGAGGCTTTGCGTGGCAGCGATGGCGACACTACTGCACGCAAATGCTGTGCTGCCTTGCAACATTCGCGCACGTCTGCTAGCCGCCGCGGCGTCCGGTGAGCTCACGCTCCCGGTGTTTCTTGGCTCACCCTCTTGTCGCTGGACCCTGTCCGTTGGAACCAAATTCTGTGACTGCAAAGGCCAGTGTGGCGCTGGGCCTGTCCGGGCGTTACGCCACGGCGCTGTTCGATCTGGCGGTTGAAGCCAAGGCGCTCGATGCTGTTGCCGCCAGCCTCGCCACCCTGAAGGACGCGCTGGCGCAGTCGGCGGACCTCAAGACGCTGATGACCAGCCCGATGGTCACGCGCGGTGCCGCTGCGGCCGGCGTCGCCGGGGTCGCCACCAGCCTCAAGCTCGATTCGCTGACCAGCAACTTCCTCGGCGTCCTCGCCAAGAATCGCCGCCTTGCCGCGCTGCCCGCCATCATCCGCGATTTTTCGGCGCTTGCTGCCGCCCGCCGCGGCGAAATCAGCGCGCAGGTGACCGCAGCCCACAAGCTGAGCGCCGCGCAGCAGAAGGCGCTGGCGGCCAAACTGAAGGCCGGTCTCGGCCGCGACGTTGCACTCGATATCACCGTTGATCCTGCGATTCTGGGCGGACTCATCGTCCGCGTCGGCAGCCGCATGATCGATTCATCGTTGAAAACCCGGCTGGGCGCGCTCGGCCAGGCACTGAAGGGCTAATCTCATGGACATCAACGCCGCCGAAATCTCGCGGGTCATCAAGGACCAGATCGCCAACTTCGGCAATGACGCCGAAGTCTCCGAAGTCGGCCAGGTGCTGTCGGTCGGCGACGGTATCGCCCGTGTCCATGGCCTCGACAATGTCCAGGCCGGCGAAATGGTCGAATTCCCCGGCGGCATCAAGGGCATGGCGCTCAACCTCGAAGCCGATAACGTCGGCGTCGTCATCTTCGGCTCGGATTCGGGCATCAAGGAAGGCGATACCGTCAAGCGCACCGGCACGATCGTCGACGTCCCCGTCGGCAAGGGCCTGCTCGGCCGCGTCGTCGATGGCCTTGGCAACCCGATCGATGGCAAGGGCCCGCTGACCGACGTTACCCGCATGCGCGTCGAAGTGAAGGCGCCCGGCATCATCCCGCGCAAGTCGGTCAACGAGCCGATGCAGACCGGTTTGAAGGCGCTCGATGCGCTGGTGCCCGTCGGCCGTGGCCAGCGCGAGCTGATCATCGGCGATCGCCAGACCGGCAAGACCGCCGTCGCCATCGACACCTTCATCAACCAGAAGGCGACCAACACCGGTGCCGATGACAGCAAGAAGCTGTTCTGCATCTATGTCGCCGTCGGCCAGAAGCGTTCGACTGTCGCCCAGATCGTCCGCGCGCTCGAAGAAAATGGCGCGATGGAATATTCGATCGTCGTCGCCGCCACCGCTTCGGAGCCGGCACCGCTGCAGTTCCTGGCGCCCTACACCGGCTGCACCATGGGCGAATATTTCCGCGACAACGGCATGCACGCCGTCATCGTCTATGACGATCTCACCAAGCAGGCCGTCGCCTATCGCCAGATGTCGCTGCTGCTGCGCCGCCCGCCGGGCCGCGAAGCCTATCCCGGCGACGTGTTCTATCTGCACAGCCGCCTGCTCGAGCGCGCCGCCAAGATGAACGATGCCAATGGGGGCGGTTCGCTGACCGCGCTGCCGATCATCGAAACCCAGGCGGGCGACGTTTCGGCGTACATCCCGACCAACGTGATTTCGATCACCGATGGCCAGATCTTCCTGGAAACCGAACTGTTCTTCCAGGGCATCCGCCCCGCCATCAACGTCGGTCTCAGCGTGTCGCGCGTCGGCTCGGCCGCCCAGACCAAGGCGATGAAGAAGGTTGCCGGCACCATCAAGCTCGAACTCGCCCAGTATCGCGAAATGGCGGCGTTCGCGCAGTTCGGTTCGGATCTCGATGCCTCGACGCAGCGCCTGCTCAACCGCGGTGCCCGCCTGACGGAACTGCTCAAGCAGGGCCAGTACAAGCCGATGCCGTTCGAAGACCAGGTCGTCAGCATCTTCGCCGGCGTCAACGGCTTCATCGATACGGTGCCGACGAAGGATGTGACGCGCTTTGAATCGTCGCTGCTCGCGCACGTTCGTGCCGATCACGCCGATGTGCTGGCCGACATCCGCGCCAAGAAGGACCTTTCGGCCGACACGACCGCCAAGTTGAAAGAGCTTGTAGGCGCGTTCGCCAAGTCGTTTGCGTAACGTATTTTGATCGTCACCCCCGCGCAGGCGGGGGTCCATCGCCCCGATTTCGGGATGGTGGAACGGTCAGGAGATGGGTCCCCGCCTTCGCGGGGATGACAGAAGGACAAGATGGCAAGCCTCAAAGCCCTCAAGATGCGCATCACTTCGGTGAAGTCGACGCAGAAGATCACCAAGGCGATGAAGATGGTCGCCGCGGCGAAGCTGCGCCGCGCGCAGGAAGCCGCCGAAGCCGCG
>JAAFIT010000086.1 GCA_013298745.1 Sphingomonadales bacterium | reverse complement strand
TCTGGTGGGTGCGCTATCGCTCACCAAAGCCACCTTCTTGAAGCCGGCGGCGGAGACATCCCCGACGACTTCCATCACCCGGCCATAATCGAGCGCCCGGTCGCCGCGCACATAGACCCGCGCATCGTCCTGGCGGGCCTCGCGCAGCGCCGCCAGTCGCACCGGCAGCGCCTCGCTGGAAACCTTCTGCTGGTCGATGAACACCTGGCCCTTGGCATCGATGCTGATCTGGATCGGCTTGTCATCGGATTTCAGTGCCTTGGCCTTGGAATCGGGCAGGTCGATCGGAACGCCGGTAACGAGCAAGGGCGCCGTCACCATGAAGATGATCAGCAGCACCAACATGACATCGACGAGCGGTGTGACGTTGATCTCCGCCATCGGCGCGCGTTTACCGCGACGCGGTGCGGTGCCCATCGCCACTAGCGGCGACCTTCAGGTCGAAGCGCAACCAACATTACTTGCGGTCCATCCCGTCGAGAAGCCGCGACAGCAGCGCCTGAAACTCTTCGGAAAAGGTCATCAGCCGGGTTTCCAGCCGCCCGACGCTGTGCAGCAATCGGTTATAGCCGATAACGGCGGGAATGGCGGCGAACAGGCCGATGGCGGTGGCAAACAGCGCCTCGGCGATCCCCGGCGCCACCACGGCAAGCGTGGTGTTCTGCGACGCTGCGATGGCAGTGAAGCTGCGCATGATGCCCCAAACGGTGCCGAACAGCCCGACAAACGGCGCGACCGAGCCGATGGTGGCGAGGATGTTCAAACGATCGCTGATCGTGTCGATCTCACGGGTGATGCTCACCTGTGTTGCCGAGGCCACCCGGGCGCGCAGCGCATCGCGGTCGACGCGTTCGCCGGCGAGGCTGGTCCGCCATTCGTTGATCCCGGCGGTGAACAGCCTGGCCGAAGGGTGGCTGTTGCGGGCTGCCGCGTCGACCATCGAATCGATGCCGTCGGCCTTCCAGAACCAGTCCTCGAACGCCTTGGCCTGGGCATTGAGCGCCTTCAACTTGCGCGAACGCTCGATGATGATCGCCCATGACCAGACACTGGCCGCAAGCAGCCCGAGCATGACGAGTTTGACGACGATATCGGCCTGCAGGAACAGCGCCCATGGCGAAAGATCGGCGGCAGCCTTGGCAACAGCGGTAATTTGCGGGTCCATCACGGGGCTTTAGCGGCTTCGAGCAGTGCCGTGAAGCGGCCATGCCATGCCTTTGACTGGCGTTGCGGCCGGCCGTTCATCGCAAGAAACGCGGCGGTCACTGTGGCGCTACACAACAGCTCGTCACCGCGCATCACGGCTTGCGCCAATTCGGTGGCGGCGGCGCGCACCTTGGTGACGGTGGTGACGACCAGCAGCCGGTCATCAATCCGCGCCGGCCGGTGCCAGATGATGTTCATCGCATGCACCGTCCAGAACCCGTCGCCGGCCGCCAGCGCATCGCTGTGCACCATCCCGACCTGGCGCAGCATCTCGGTGCGGCCGCGCTCCATGAAACGCAGATAATTGGCGTGATAGACGATGCCGGTCAGATCGGTGTCTTCATAATAGACGCGCACTGGCAACAGGTGCCGCCCGGCGTCGATGCGGCCGTCGCTGGGAAGATCGTTGCTCACCCCGCCGTCTTAGAGGAAGCGCCGCCGCAGCAGCAAGGGGTAGGGCCGGCGTCTCAGCTCTCGCCATCGCCATAGGCATAATCCGTCAGTGCCTGCGCATCGCAGATGCGGATACGGTTGTAGTTGCAACTGATCCACCCCATTGTCTCGAACAGCGCCAATTTTCGACCGACATGATGGCGCGAAAGATTCGCCATCTCCCCCAGTTGCTGGTGCGTCAACCAGAACCCCTTCAGATCCCGGGGCACAACCTCGCCCATGCCGACCACGCGCAGCAGCACGCTCGCCAGCCGCTGGCCGGCATCGGGGGTCAACAGGTCGCGCATGCCCCAGGCGGCCAAGCGGTTGGCCTGTTCTGCCAGCCGGCCGACGCTGATGGCCACGCTCGGGTCGGATTGCATCAGTGGCAACAGCCGGTTGTTGGGGATGAGCAGCACCTGGCTCGGCTCCATGGCCCGGAACGTCCAAAGTCGCGGCCCCGCGTCCAGCGGCCCCCTGATTCCGAACCAGTCACCGGCCCGGTGCACATGGCCAAGCACCGGGCTCTGGCGGGCATGTGCCCCTTCGACCCCAATCCCGCCGGCGAAAACGCCGTAAATCCCGGTTGCCTCTTCATCGGCGCGATAAACCGGTTGGCCTGCCGGCACTTCGATCGGGATGCCGCGCTTGAGGATCAGTGCCCGAAAATTCGCCGTCTCACCCGCCAGCCAGCCGCGGCTTGCAAACACCTGACCGGGATCGCTTGCCGGTTCGCAAGGGAGGGTCGGGCCAAGCATCGTCAAATGTTACTTCGTGCAACATCAGGTTGTCGAGATTGAGTCATTTCTGTCCGGCACGAAGCGAAAGGTGTTTAGTATGTCGGTCCGACTTTCCCTCGCCGCCCTGATCTCGGCCGCTCTGGTCATGCCATCGGTTGCCAGCGCCTGCAGCCGCGCTGTCTATTTTGGTCAGCAGGGTCAGACCGTCACCGGCCGCACTATGGACTGGGCTTCGGACCTCAGCACCAATATGTGGGTCTATCCGCGCGGGCTCGACCGGACCAGCGGCACCAAGGCGCCGCTCAATTGGAAGAGCAAATATGGCAGCGTCGTCGCGTCGATCTACGATGGCGCCGCCGCCGACGGCATGAATGAGAAGGGCCTTGTTGCCAATCTCCTCTATCTCGCCGAAGCCGGATATCAGCCTGCCACCCCCGCAGATCAGCGTCCGACCCTGTCGATCACCGGCTGGGTGCAATATGTGCTCGACAACTATGCCACCACAGCCGAGGCGGTGGAGGCGTTGCGCAAGGAAGCCTTCCGGGTCGTGCCGATCGTGGCGCCGAGCGGCGAGCCCGGCACCGTCCATCTGTCCGTTTCGGATCCGTCCGGCGATTCCGCCATCTTCGAATTCATCCATGGCAAGCTCGTCATTCACCATGGCAAGCAATATCAGGTCATGACCAATTCGCCGACTTATGATGAACAACTGGCGCTCAATGCCTATTGGAAGAAGATTGGCGGCAACGTCTTCCTGCCGGGGACCAACCGCGCCGCTGATCGCTTTGTGCGGCTGTCCTATTACGTCAACGTCAGCAAGCAGTCCGCGGTGCCGCGCGAAGCGGTGGCCACGGTCTTCAGCATGATGCGCAACGTCAGTGTTCCGATCGGCATCACCGTGCCAGGGCAACCCAATATCGCCGAAACGCTGTGGCTCGCCGTCGCCGACCAAAAGAACCGTGTTTATTACTTCCAGAGCACGCAAAGCCCCGGCATCATCTGGACCAAGCTCGACCAGCTCGATTTCAGCCCCGGATCGGGACCGCGCAAGTTGCAGCTTGTCGGCAATCCAGATGTCGCCGGCGACCAGACATTCAACTACAAACCGGCTGCCCTGTTCAAGTTCCTGGTGCCAACCGATTGAAATAAAGCGTCCGCGGCCGACACAGCCGGTCGCCCCAGTTCCGGCCGTGCGCCGGCACACGCCCCGTCCCTGCAACGCTCAGTTCGGGACCCGTCGCCGGCCGCCAGCGCATTGCTGTGCACCATCCCGACCTGGCGCAGCATCTCGGTGCGGCCACGCTCCATGAAGAGCAGATAATTGGCGTGATAGACGATGCCGGTCAGATCGGTGTCTTCATAATAGACGCGCACCGGCAACAGGTGCCGCCCGGCATCGATGCGGCCTTCGCTGGGCCAATCGGTCATGGGGGTGCTTTGGTCCATGCTCTGTCTTGACCGGAGCAAACCCGATCGGGAAGTCGGGCCTGGGCCACCAGGGCGAACCAGAAACGAACCTCAGCCACCACCCAAATTGGGTGGTGAAAGGCTTGCCGCCTGCCGCAGCGTTTTCCAAAGTCATGACAATGCTTTGACATTGGCAGGGGGCGAGATGCCGGGCAGGCCGGGGCGCAATTGGCAGGCGTTGGCGTTCCTTATTGGCGCCAGCTTCGCTGTCGTCACCATGCCCGCGACACCGGTGCGCGGCCAGAGCGCCACGCCGTCCGATCCGTTCAGCGGCCTGCCGATCGAACGCGTCGAAATAGAGATTGCCAACCCCAGCGCCGACGAAGCGCTCAATGCCCGTGTTGTCGATGGCGTCCGGCGCCGCGCCGCGATGTTCCCCGGCGCGCGATATTCGGTCGAACGTACGCACTTCGCACTCGCCCAGGCGCGGCGGATGCCCGACGTGGCACAGCTCGATCATCGTGTGACGTTTGGCGAACGCGGCGGCCTGGTCGTCATCGTCACGGTGACGCTTGCCGGCGCGAAGGATGCTGCCGGCCCGGCGTTTCCGGTGCTGGTCGACAAGGATGGCACCTACGTCCGCGCCAAGCTTGAGGCCGTGTCGCTGCTCTACACCAACAACGACGCCTGGTTCGGCCGGCCCGACGCCATGTTGGCCGGCAATCCGCTGGTCGATGGCAGACCTGCCGGGGCGGGCTTCACCGGCTGGCTGGAAAGCTATGTCAACGCCGGACTGTCGGGGATCACCCCGCTGTCGGAAACTGCCTATGTTTATGGCGCGGCATCGGTGATGGTGACATCGTCGGTGGGTCGCGAATTGTTCACCGACAAGGCGCGGGCCTATGTCGCGGTCGATGATGCCTTTGCCGGCATCATTCTCGGCAAGACGACCGCCGCTGGCAATCGCTACGGCCTCAATGTCTCCGCCGGGCGCCAGCGGTTTCTGCTCGCCAATGGCTTTCTGATCGCCAACACCGCCGGCAATGGCGGCGACCGCGGTGCCTTGCAGGCCAATGCGCGCTGGGCTGCCGACATGACCGTGCAGGCGCAATTCTTCTGGAACGACAACAAGCTGGAAGCTTTTTTTGTCGATCCCGATGAGCTACCGATCATCGATACCAGAACGCAGATTGCCGGGGCCAATCTGGAGGTGAAGCCCGCACCCGGGCTGATGCTGGGAGGCAGTTGGTTGACGGTACCGCGATCGACCGCCGGCTATTTTTCGCCCACCGGCCAGGCTGGCACGCGGGAGGGGCTGGAACTGTGGGATATCCGCTTTACCTGGGCACCGGCGCTGCCGGGCAATTCGGGGCCGTTCTTCGGCGGCGAATATGCCCAGCAAAGCAATCGCAACTTCGCCATGCGTGCCACCGCAGGCTTTGGCGAGGCCGGCTGGAGCTTCCCGCAAAGCATGTGGAGCCCGAGTTTCAGTTATCGCCTGTCATGGTTTTCGGGCGATGATCCGACGTCCAGCCGCTTCGAGCGCTGGGACCCGCTGCTGGCCGGCGGCAATGGCGAACAATGGGTGCAGGGCGTCAACATGTTCAAGGTGTTGCCCGATGCAAATTCGGTCGCGCATCGGCTGCAGGCGCGGGTCCGGCCAGGCGCCAAGGTCGAGCTTGTCTCGCAATTCTGGATCTTTCGTGCCGACAGCCTGAACAATATCGGCGGCAATCCGGCGCTGCAGGCGCTTTCGACCAAGGACTATGGCCAGGAAATCAATCTGACCGCCAAATGGTTCGCGTCGCGCAATCTCTATGTCCATGGCCAGATCGGTTACACCATGGCCGGCAGCGCCATTCGCAATGCGCTCGGCCGCGATGCCAGTGACTGGTTTTCGGCGATGACCTTCGTTCGCTACGCCTTTTGACCACCCCGAACTGAAACTTCAGACAGGAGCACGCCATGGACCGCAGGGATTTGTTGAAGTCGATGACGCTGGCCGCCGCCGTTGCGGCACCGGTCGTCGGTGCATCCGAAGCAGAAGCGCAATTTGCGTCCGGGGGCGGTACCGCCCCGCCGCGTGACCCGGCGGCGCGCGACATCACGCCTGTCGACAAGGATTATTTCATTCCCAACCGCTTTGCCGGCAAGACGTTGATCGTCACCGGCTGCGCGCGTGGCATGGGGGCCGCCGCCGCCATTCGCGCGGCCAAGGAAGGCGCCAATATCGTCGGTGTCGACTGGATTGCCGATCAGGGCGCTGCGGTCATCGCAGCCATCGTCAAGGCCGGCGGCAAGGCGGTGTTCGTGCCAGGTGACATCGCCGAAACCGCGGTGTGCGACCGGATGGTGAAAACCGCGGTCGATCGCTTTGGCGGGCTCGATCTGGCGCTCAACAATGCCGGGGTGATGGACGGGGTGTTCTCGGGCGACGCGATCGATCTTGCCAAGCAGAAGTCGCTGGTGTTTGCGCCGATTCACGAGGCCAGCGACGATTATTTCGATTCCGTGGTGCGGATCAACACCACCGGCATGTTCCGGTCGCTGCGGTCCGAACTTCGCCAGATGGTGGCACAGGGCAAGGGCGGCGCCATCGTCAATGTCGGCTCGATTGCCGGGATGACAGGCTTGTCGGGAAATCCCGCCTATGTCGCATCCAAGCACGCCGTCACCGGCCTGACCCGCAATGCCGCCATCGACTATGCGCCGTTCGGCATCCGGGTGAACTCGGTCAACATGGCCGCCACTGACACGCCGATGGTCGAACGCGCCGGCAAGCTGGTGGGGGCGATGAGCAAGCCGGTGTCGCCGAGCATGGGACGGATCAAGACGCAATCGATCCTCGCCTATGCCGACAGCAATCACCGCTCGGCAACCGTCGGCGAACAGGTCTCGATGATGCTGTTCCTGCTATCACCCGAAGCCTCCAATTTCACCGGCGGCATCTATGCGACCGATGGCGGCTGGACGGCTTATTGAAGCGGCTGCTCGCCGGTGATTGCGCGTGACAAGCCGATGGCAAGTTGCGAGCATGGCCGCAATTGAGGCTGACAGGGCGACGCGGATGACCAACGAAGCCGCGACAGCAGCATTGCGTCTGTTGAAGGGGGAAACCCGGCGATTGCTGGACGAACAGTTTGTCGTCGCCCAATTCGCCTGGGTGGAGGGGCATCTCGGGCTGTTGTGCACCCTGCGGTCGATCCTGGGCAATGATCTCGACAAGGTGATCATCCTGGCGGTGATCGGGCAGCAGGTGCTTCGCGGCCTGGTGCCGGCCGACGAAAGCAGCGTGGCGTTGATTGAAATCGATGGGAACGGCCTGGCCCGCGATACGCGCTTGCTGACCAATATCGAATCGATCGCCACGGCCACCGGCATCCCGCGCGAAAGCGTGCGCCGCAAGGTTGGCGAACTGGTGTCGGCGGGCTGGATTGAACGGCTGGAAACCGGCGGATTGATGATCTGTCCGCCGGCGATTGCGGCGCTGCAGCCAGCCACCGACCACACCGGGGCGTTCCTCGACCGGCTGGTGGCCGGCTATGTCGCGATGATGGTTGCCGGTGGCCGTATTGCTGTCGGCCCTGCCGTGGAATGGGAATAGGCTGTAGCGTCAGGCCTCCCGATTGCCCGGGACAGTCCTTCGTCAAACTTGGCCCTGTCCTACAGGAGCCAAATTGGTTATAATTACTCGATTCGGCTCTTTGACAGGGTGAGGTGCGGACCAAGGTTGCGATGCCCGGCATCGCGGCACATGCCCGATGCGCGAAAGGCCAGAGAAAGCCGACAAATCTCTGGCTTTACGAATTTCCGGTAATGTTTGGCAGATGGCAATACGAGCGGCTTTGCGACGCCGTCAATGGTGTCGACTTAGTGTCGACTTAGAGTGACAACGTTGAAATTGCTGGGGTAATTCACCCATTGGCCTCGTCACCCCGGATCAAGTCCGGCGCGACGAAAGAAGGGGGGCTGGGGCCAATGGCCTCGTCACCCCGGACTTGATCCGGGGCGCCGGCGGCGAACCAACAAAAAGGCCGCCCCGGTTGCCCGGGACGGCCCTTTGTCAGTCGAGGAGTTGGCCTCAGCCGGCGGTCTTTTCCGGGCGGGCGACGCGCAGTTCGACGATACGGGCCGACTTGCCCGAACGGCCGCGCAGATAATAGAGCTTGGCGCGGCGGACGACACCGCGGCGGACGACTTCGATGGTTTCGATGCTCGGCGAATAGAGCGGGAACACACGTTCCACGCCTTCACCGAACGAGATCTTGCGAACCGTGAACGACGATCCCATGCCGCAATTGCTGCGGGCGATGCAGACGCCTTCATAGTTCTGGACGCGGGTGCGCTCGCCTTCGACGACCTTCACGCCGACGCGCAGCGTGTCACCGGCGCGGAACAGCGGGATGGGGCGGACGGCGACCGCCTTGGCAATGTTTTCGGCTTCGATCTGCTGGATGAGATTCATCTCATTCCTCCTTCTTCTGTTGTCGCGCGCCAGAGGGCGGTTGACCCGCGGCGTCGGAATG
>JAAFIT010000084.1 GCA_013298745.1 Sphingomonadales bacterium | reverse complement strand
GCTGTTCGGTGGCTTCACGCTCCATGGCGGCGGCCTTTTCGGCTTCGGCAGCACGCTCGGCCGTTCCCGCTGCATCGACCGGTGCCGGCACCACGGCTGCAGCATCGGGAGCAACGGGAACTTGGGCGATGGCCGCTCCGGCCAAGGCAAACAGGCTTGCGCCGACGATCAGATTGCGCATGTAAGTCTCCCCCCAAAGGATAATGTTGTTGAGCCGCATTATAAGGGGAAAATGACAAATTGACTGCCCGATTTCAACCTTTTCGGGTCAGCGCCTGCCATTCACCCGCGCCATGATGGCGTCCAGCCGCGCAGTCGATGTCGAAGGCCAGGCGTCGGCGGTTGTGATGATCGCGGTGTCGAGCACCGTGTCGATCGGTGAGGCAGAGCGGTCATGCGGCAAGGCTTCGACAAGGTTGACGATCGTCTCTCGCGCAATGTCGGCATTGGCCGCCATGACGCGCATGATATCGGTGATGTCGACGTCGCCACCATCGTGCCAGCAATCATAATCGGTCACCATGGCGAGCAGGGCGTAAGGCAGCTCGGCCTCGCGCGCCAATCGCGCTTCGGGCATCGCCGTCATGCCGATGATGCCGGCGCCCCAGCTCTGGTAAAGTCGGCTTTCGGCGCGGGTCGAAAACTGTGGCCCCTGCATCGCCAGATAGGTCGCCGGCGTATGGACCGTTGCACCGGCCGCTCGCGCCGCTGTCACGGTGAGCCCTGACAGCCGTGGGCACACCGGATCGGCCATCGGCACATGCGCGACAATGCCATCTTCAAAGAAGCTCGATGGCCGGCTGTGGGTGCGATCGATGATCTGATCGATGACGACGAAATCACCGGGGGCAAAATCTTCTCTCAACGAGCCGACCGCCGACACCGCCAATATGTCGGTGCAACCGAGGCGCTTCAGCACATCGATATTGGCGCGTGCATTCAATTGATGCGGCGGAATACGGTGGCCACGGCCATGGCGCGGCAGAAACGCCAGCGACACCCCGGCGATGGTACCGGTCAACACCGCATCGGACGGCGCCCCCCAGGGGCTGTCGACCATCACCCATTCCGGGTTTTCCAACACATCGAGAGCGTAGAGCCCCGAGCCGCCGATGATTCCCAGCCGCCAATCGGTCATGAACGTCTCCGTGCGTCGATGGGCCAGCGTTCGAGCCTGCCGTCTTCATCGGCAACGAAAAAGGCATCGTGCAGCGCGACAGTCGGATCGACATGGCCGGGTTGCAGCCAGACCAGCGCGCCTTCTGCCGGGGCATCAAGGGGCATGGTCGCTGAAGCGTCGATGGCGTCGATGGTCTCGCTGCGCAGCCGTTCGATGAAATCGGGGTGCACAATCGCACCATGTTCGTCGCCCATCGATCGCCAGCGGCTACCGGGGGCCGCACCGGCGACGACGCGCGGGGCCGGGCCATCGGTATAAAGTGCCTTCAGCCCGGCATCACAGGTAACAAGCGCTACGTGCTGCGCCGAAACCACCGTCGCCGCAACGAACAACGCGGGGGCAAAGGCCCATTCGCCTTCGGGCGCGCCGGCCAGCGTATAATCGACGTCCATCAGCGCATAGCTGCCGGCCTGGATTTCGGTGAAGACACCGGCCGCCAGATCGAGTGCATAGGTGCCGGTGCCGCCGCCGGTGACCTGCGGCGGCGCCAGACCCGCTGCGACGAAGTCAGCGACCACTGCCGCAAGCCTTGCCGTGGCGGCGGCATGGGCCGTACGGCGTGCATTGCGGTCGGCAACATGCTGCAAATGCCCGCAATAGGCTTGGATGCCGCCGAACGCGACGCCGGGTGTGGCGGCGATCACTTGCGCGAGCTCGAGTGCTGCGGCGGGTGCGACCCCGGCGCGGTGCTGGCCAAGGTCGATATCGACAAACAGAGTCAGCCCGCTTTCTCCCGCGCGCGCCACCTGATCAGGCGAATCGACGACAGCGGCGATGCGTCCCGGCAACGCCGCCAGCCGCGCCCAGCCCCAGGGAGGCACCGGCGCCGTGACCAGCAGATCGGCGATCCCGGCGGCGGCATAGGCTTCGGCTTCGCCGACCGTCTGGCAGCACAGCCCGACCGCGCCGTCGGCGACCTGCAAGCGGCCGAGCGCCGAGCATTTGTGCATCTTGCCATGGGCGCGCAGCCGCACTCCGGCCGCATCACAGGCGCCCTGCATCGCGGCGAGGTTGGCCGTCAGCACCGCCCGGCGGATCACCAGTGCCGGGGTCTGGCGCGGGGTGATGTTGGCGAAAAAATCGGCAAGCGGTTGCATCCCCGCACCGTTCCCGCCTGTGCGCCGCGCGTCAAGCCGCTGCGGCTTGCGCGGCGGCCGCGATTTGCGCCAATGTGGGGCATCGAGACGTGATCGCAACGAAAGCCCGCATGACTGAAGCACCCAAGACCGTCATCATCACCGGCGCCTCCTCGGGTGTCGGCCTGTGGAGCGCCAAGGCGCTGGCGGACCGCGGCTGGCATGTCGTCATGGCGTGCCGCGATCTCGCCAAGGCGCAAAACGCGGCAGCGGAGGTTGGCATTCCGGCGGCGTCACGCACCCTGATGCACATCGATCTCGGCAGTATGGCAAGCGTGCGCGGCTTTGTTGATGCCTTCCACGCCACCGGTCGGCCGCTCGATGCGCTGCTGCTCAACGCCGCCGTCTATCTGCCACGCCTGACCGAGCCGATGCGCTCCCCGGAAGGCTATGAAATCAGTGTCGCCACCAATTATTTCGGGCATTTCCTGCTCGCCAATCTGCTGATCCCCGATCTGCAGAAAGCCCAATCGCCGCGGCTGATCACACTCGGCACTGTGACGGCGAATTCTGAGGAGTTCGGCGGCAAGGTGCCGATCCCGGCGCCTGCCGATCTGGGCAGCCTCGCGGGGCTCGATGCGGGTTTCAAGGACCCGGTTGCGATGATCGACGGCAAGCCGTTCAAGCCCGGCAAGGCCTACAAGGATTCCAAGCTCGCCTGCATGATCATGAGCCGCGAACTGCACCGGCGCTTCCACGCCAGCACCGGCATCGTCTTCAACACGCTTTATCCAGGCTGCGTTGCCGACACGCCGCTGTTCCGCCACGCGCCGGCCGCCTTCCGCACCATCTTCCCCTGGTTTCAGAAGAACATCACCAAGGGCTATGTCAGCCAGCCGCTGTCGGGCGAACGCGCTGCACAGGTCGTGGCAGACTCGGGGTTTGAAGCATCGGGCGTCCACTGGAGTTGGGGCAACCGCCAGAAGGAAGGCCGCGAGGCCTTTTCGCAGCCGCTGAGCGCGCGGGCGAGCGACGTATCGCGCAACGCCCGGCTTTGGGATTTGACGGCGAAGCTCACGGGCCTAGGTTAGGTCCGCAACGGAGGCAATTCAGAGACGCATGCGACTGTTGACCCTCCGCACCCCGGTCTTTGCCTGCGCTTTCGCGGCGTCTCTGGCATCTTCGGTAACCGTCGGCGCGGCCTCGGCAGCAGCGGAACAGATTACCCTTTATCGTGATGCGATGGGCGTGCCACACGTTTTTGCCGAGACATCGGCGGCGGTCATGTTCGGCGCCGGCTATGCCCTGGCGCAGGATCGGCTCGCGGCGATGGAGTTGCAGCGTCGCGCCGCCGCCGGCCGCCGCGCCGAGCTGTTGGGCTTGGCTGCGATCGAAACCGACAAGACGGCGCGGGATCGAAAGCTCCCCGATACCGAATTGCTGCGCCAGTATCGCGCCATTCCCCCCGAGCATCAGACGATGATTCAGGCCTATGTCGATGGTATCAACCGTGCCATCGCCGAGGTGCTCGCCGACCCGGAGCACAAGACGCCGTTGCAGTTCATCCGCTGGGGCATCACGCCGACGCCTTGGACGCTCCTCGACTATCTCCACTATGTCGCGTCAGTGCCATCGGGCCGCGATGGCTATGAGCTGCAGAATCTGCGCTTGTTGAATGCCATGATTGCCCGCCACGGCGAAACCATCGGCCGCCAGATTTTCGACGATATTGTCCCGGTCTCCGATCCCGATTCACCCACGGTCATTCCCCCTGGTGAAGATCTGGCGCCGCCACAGCCGATGCCGGTCGCCACCTATCTGTCGCTCCAAGCCGGTGCCGACGTGCTCCGCGCCCCGGCCGTCATCGCGCACCCGGCCGAAATGCCGAAGGAAGCGAGCCGTTGCCTGGTGATCGGGCCGAAGAAATCGGCAAGCGGCCATGTGCTGATGATGGAAGCAACGGCCGATGGTCCGGAAATCCATCTGCGTGGCGGCGGTTTTGACCAGACTGGGTTCAATTTCAACGCCTATGGCCCGCCGGTTATGGGGCGCGGTGTTCAGCATGGCTGGCTGCTGACCTCGGGTGTCGCCCAGGCCAACTCGATTTTTGCGGAGCGGCTCAACCCTGAAAACAAATACCAATATTGGTTTAAGGGCGGCTGGAAGGACATGGACCATCGCAGCGAAACCATCATCGTCAAGGGCGCGGCACCGGTGGTGCACGAAATGGCGCGGACGATTCACGGTCCCGTTGTCACTTGGGATGTCGCCAATGGCGTCGCCTATTCGCACAGCTTCGGCATGCGCGGCCACGAACTCGACAATTGGGTCGGCATCGTCGAAATGGGCCGCGCCACCAGCCTTGCCGACTTCGAGGCCAAGGGCGTCAACCGCATGGGGTGGAACCTGGGCATCTGCTATGGCGGCGAAGACGGCCAGACCGCCTTTTGGGAAGCCGGCAGCCTGCCCAAATTGGCCCCCGGCGTCGATCCGCGCCTGCCAATCCCCGGCACCGGCGACCATGAATGGACCGGCTTTCTGACCCCGGCCGAACACCCGCACATGCGCAACCCCAAGCAGGGCTATTTCCACGCCTGGAACAGCAAGGCGACGGCGTGGAGCCCCGAAGGCAATGACGCCCGGATCGGCGCGACCTTCCGCACCTGGGCCGGCAGCCAGTTGGCGGCATCGAATACGGCGATCACCTTGCTCGACATGCGCGCCTTCAACGAAAAGATGTTCGCCGCCCTGGGCGCCAGCGACCGTACCCAGACCCAGCCGGCATTCTTTGCCCCCTTTATCCGGGCGGCGATCGCCCGAAGCGACGATCCCGAAGTCAGGCAAGCCGGCGAATTGATGCTGTCCTTCAATGGCTTTTACGAAGATCGCGACAAGGACGGGCTGTATGACAATCCTGGTCAGACCTTGTGGCGCCAGTGGCTGACAGTCGCGCCGCCGATAGTGTTCGGTCAGGCGACCGGTGACGAATGGCGCAAGGTCGATGAGGGGCGCTATCTCCAGTATCAGACGAGCCTGTTGCTGCGCGCCTTTCAGGGGGATGCGGCCGGGCTGCCGTTGAAATTCGACTATTTCAACGGGCGAGACCGCAGCGAGGTGCTTGCTGAAACGATCAAGGCGACCGTCGAGCAGCTACGGCCGCGCTATCCGGGCAAACCGATGACGGCGTGGACGATGCCGATCTTCTGGAAATACTATGATCCGGCGCTCAAGCGTGATGATCGTCCGGCGCTGCCTGACGATGAAGACCCGCCACGCCTGTCAGCCGTGCTCAAACTCGCCCCCGGCATGGCGCCGCACAATGGCGGCGAAAACTGGGTCGGCCTGATGGAGATCGCGCCCAATCATCCGGCGATCTATTCGGTGGTCGATGCCGGCGGCCAGAGCTTGTTCATCGACCCTCAGGGCAAGGGCAACCCGCATCTCGCCGACCAGACGATGATGCACGAGACCAATGAGTTCAAGAAGACGGTGATGGACCCTGACGCTGTGCGGGCCAGTGCCGTTTCGACCCAGATCATCGACTATCGGCCAGCGGGGCGGCACTAGCGTTACTTGCGTTCGCCATCCCCCGGCACCAGCCCATAGCGCGCCACCAGCGCCCAGACATGATCGGGCACCATGTTCTTGATCATCGCCGGCTTTTCGCGGCGCAGGTGGAGGATCGTCTCGATCGCCTTCATCTCGACGCGCGCCCGGCCGAATTCGAGGCCCTTGGGGCCGACGATCGGCATCAGCGCGCCGACGATCGGCCGCACCCATTTCGGCATGCGGCGCAGCGGCAGCCCGCCGGCGGCGCGTTCGGTGTTGGCCATGAAGCCCTTCACCGGGCCTTCGCGCTTGCCGCTATCGGCGGGGGCTTCGAGTTTCACCTCATCGCCGAGCAGCGCCACCAGTTCGGCGCCGCGTTCGTTGCGCACCACCAGCCATTGCTCACCGGTGCCGCCCATGTAACCGACGGTCAGATCGGCGAGCGTGTTGGTGTAATCGACACAGGTCCGGCAGGTGAGCGGAAAGAAATCCGGCCGCAGGTCCGACAGCGGCAGCATGAGGAACGGGATGGCCTTTTTCGTGCCATCGGTGAAGCGCAGCTCGACATGATAATCGGCGCGGAATTCGAGATAGGTGATGCTGTCCGGATCATCCGACAGCAGTTTCAGAAACTCGTGGAAATTGGCGGTGGTGGTATTGTCCGAACAGGGTGTGCCGATGACATACAGCCGTTCGAACCCCAATGACGCTTCGAGCTTCCGCAAGGCATGGACCTGGCACGGGATGCCGATGATGGCGACGCGTTTGTGCCCGGCGGCGCGAGCGGGTTCGAGCAGCGCCAGCAATGGTGCATAGCCCATGCGCATGCCCCGCACCTGTGCCATGCCTTCGGACCTGGTGACGATCACCGGCACCGGTTTCCATTTGTCGTCCGCGTCGGGCGCCATGGTCAGCACGGCATCGACCGCGCCGGCATCGAGCAGCTTTTCGGCGATCCGCGTGGTGATGCCGGTCCATTGCGCGCCTGCGATCGGCGCCTTCAGCGCGGCGCGGTACATCGCCTGATAGGGGCCGAAAAAGGCTTCATCGGGCCGCGCCGGATCGCGCCTACGCCCGTGCACTTTGGCCTCCATTGCGGGATAATCGGGCTTGATGAATTGGCAGGCAGTGCCACAGGCTTGCGGGGTGCTGCTGCGCGATACGCCACAATCGGTGCACAGGCCGCGCGGGGCAGCGGAAGCGAGCGGCGGCGCCCAGACGGCGTCCGTCGATGTCTTTGCAGTCATGGGTCCCCGTTGGCTGATTTGCGCCACGATGGCGCAAGCCCCGCGCCATCGCAACCGCTTCAAAACCAAAAGACGGCCGTGCTGGGGGGCACGGCCGTCTTCAGGCGGGGTTGCAGGGGGTCAAACCCCGCCTTGGCATTTGTCCCGCGCCGGGAGCATCCGGTGATGCTGGCAGCGCGATGGGGCGGACAAATTCTTAGAAAGCGACGGCGCGGTTGCGCTTGCGGTTGGCAGCACCGACCATGCCGAGGCCGATGATCATCGTTGCCCACACAGTCGGCTCGGGAACGGCGCCGGCCGAGGTTACGCTGATGATCGTGCCGGTGCCCTTGGTTTCGTAGTTGCCGACAGTGTGATTGTCGGATTCATAGCCGCCACCGCGCGGATCCTCATAAAAACGGATCTGGTCGAAGCTGTCCTTGTTGCTGAAGAAATTGACGAACACATAGGGCTCGCCGCTATTCTTTCCTTCGAACTTCTCGTTGGGATTGCCGTAATAGGATTTGGCATCGCCGGTCTTTTCGAGGCCGTTGATTACGTCTTCAGGGTTGAAGGTGAACAACTCTTTGCCACCGCTGAGGAATGTCACCTTGTTGCCGCGATCGAGCGCCGACAGCCAATAGCCGAAATAATTGACGCCGCCTTCGATGGCAGTGGTCAGATCGAGCGTAAAGCCCTTGGCGTCGAAGGTGACGGCATAATTGCCCTTGCCATCGGCACCGCCATATTGATCGGCCTTGTTGACCTGAAGATTGGTATAGGTGCCCTTTACCGCGCCATCGGTGCCGAAATCGGTGACGAGTTTCTGGCCGGCGCCGGTCCTGACCTTGTCGAATGATTCCACGCCGCCGGTGTTGAAAGTGGCGGTCGTCTTCTGCATGCCGGGCTTTTCCGATTCGACACGGATGTCGAAGGGCACGACGGCCTGCGCCGGGGCGGCGACAGTAGCGATAGCGATCGCACCGAACAGCAGCGACGCCGCAGCGTGACCGCTGTCACGACCAGCTAGGCGCTCGGTGGTGGCAACGGCGTTCAGCATATTGGCGTAGGGCAGGCGGTGGGTTCGGCGGCTTGCAACGCGCGGTTCGTTGGTCTGACGTACGGGCTGCGTTGACATCTGTTCGTCGCCATAGGCATCCCAACCACCGCCGCTCTCGGTGTCGGCAAGCGAGGCCCACCAGCTGCGGAGATTGGCGTAATGCGAACGGTACGATCGTTGGCGAAGGGTCAAGGTCATCGTTGGTCTCCAAGCAATTTGGGCGACGCAGCGCCCCC
>JAAFIT010000085.1:6087-8315 GCA_013298745.1 Sphingomonadales bacterium | reverse complement strand
CAGAAGAGCGCATTTCGTGCCGGTCATCCTGCACGAAATGCGCGGTGTGCACGGCACCGATGCGCACCATACCGACAAATTCGCCGAACTTGTCTGTTCGAACAGCTTCCGTTCGGACGACCCCGACAACAATGCCGTTGGCCTCATCCATCAGGAAATGCGCGCGCTCGGCAGCCTGATCATGCAGGCGGCGGATGCATCGCGTGTGCCAGCCGGCTCCGCGCTGGCGGTCGACCGCGATGATTTTGCCGGCCGGGTCAGCGCCGCGCTCGAAGCCGAGCCGCTGATCACCATCCGCCGCGAGATGATCGATGGCATTCCGCCCGCCGATTGGGCCAATGTCATCATCGCCACCGGGCCGTTGACCGCAACGCCCCTCGCCGAAGCCATCCAGGCGCTGACCGGCGAAGGCCAACTGGCGTTCTTCGATGCCATCGCACCGGTCATCCACCGCGATTCGATCGATATGGACATCGTCTGGGCGCAATCGCGCTGGGACCGCCCCAACGAGCATGGCGACACGCAGGATTACCTCAACTGCCCGTTGGACAAAGACCAGTACAACGCCTTCATCGACGCGATGATCGCCGCCGAAACCACCGACTTCAAGGATTGGGAGGCCAACACCCCCTATTTCGACGGCTGCATGCCGATCGAGGTGATGGTCGAGCGCGGCCGCAACACGCCGCGCTTCGGCCCGATGAAGCCCGTCGGCCTGACCAACCCGCGGACTGGCCGCCGCGCCTGGGCGGTGGTGCAACTGCGGCAGGACAATGCGCTGGGCACGCTATGGAACATGGTCGGCTTTCAAACCAAGATGCGCCACGCCGATCAGGTGCGGGTGTTCCGCATGATTCCGGGCCTTGAAAAGGCCGAGTTCGCGCGGCTCGGCGGCCTGCACCGCAACACCTTCATCAAATCGCCGGTGCTGCTCGATGACACGCTGCGCCTGAAGGTTGATCCGCGCATCCGCTTCGCCGGGCAGATCACCGGGTGCGAAGGCTATGTCGAATCAGCCGCCATCGGCCTCGTGGCAGCGCGCTTCGCCATAGCCGATGCGATAGGCCAGACGCCAGTACCGCCACCCGCAACCACGGCCTTGGGCGCCCTGCTCAACCACATCACCGGCGGCGCCGATGCCAAGCACTTCCAGCCAATGAACGTCAATTTCGGCCTGTTCCCGCCGCTGGTGCCGCCGCCACTGACAAAGGACCAGCGCAAGCCGGCGCTTGTTGCCCGGGCTCGCAGTGATCTGGCGGCGTGGATGGGTGCGTAACGGCACTCGATCGCCAGCCCCATTTCGCTAATGCCGCGATGAAGACGCTGGTGTTCAAACTTGCGTTGGAGAGACTCCACCGCATCATCTTCCTGATCGGTGAGATCAATCTGCTGTCGTGTCGGCCAACGGAAAAATCGGCGGGCTACTGACATACCAGTATCGTGATGCGATGCTGGAGGGGGCGCGTCGGCGCACCAGTTCAGCTATGCAATGGACACCGCCGCATTTTCCGGGGGGCTGTTAGCGCAACACCTCTTACCATTGGCGGCCATTGTCGTCACGACATTGACCGCCTAACCAAAGCCAATGAAGCTCTCCGACCTTCTCGCCCCCATTCTCGCCCGCGCAAACGCGCTGCGCGACTGGTTCAAGACGGCGGCGGGCCGGCGCTTCCAGATGATCGCTAGCGGTTTGATGTCGCTCGCCATTCTGGGCTTGCTGGTCCGCGCCATCATCGATGTCGGCTGGCAAGAGCTGATCGCCGTCACGCCGCGCACTCCGGCCTATTGGCTGCTGTTCATTGCCTTCTACTTCTTCCAGCCGCTGATGGACTGGCAGATCTACCGCAAATGGTGGGGCCTTGGCTGGCGCACCCTGTCGATGTTCTTCAAGCGGCGGGTGATGAACGAGGCGCTGTTCAGCTATGCCGGCGATGCCTTCATGATGGCCTGGGCCGCCACCCGCTTCAATATCGCGTTCGATCCTGAAGACGCGACGCCAAAGCTCGGCCGCGGTGATGGCCCTGGCACGCCGGCGCGCGAGGCACCGATCGCCGCGATCAAGGATGTCGCCATCACCTCCGGGCTGGCGGGCAATCTGTTCACGCTGCTGATGCTCATCCTCGCCGTGATGCTCGGCGGCAAGACCATCATGGATTCGGATATCGATCCCACCACCATCCGCCGCCTGATTATCGGCTTTGCACTGCTGATCGGCCTCAGCCTGACGA
>JAAFIT010000085.1:0-6077 GCA_013298745.1 Sphingomonadales bacterium | reverse complement strand
TTTTTTTTATCCGTCGCCTGATCATCGGCTTTGCGCTGCTGATTGGCCTCAGCCTGACCATCCTGTTCAACCGCAACAAACTGCTCACCCTGCCGGTCGCCGACAATGTCCGCACCTTCTGGCTGCACCTGATCCGCGTTTCGGCGATGCATTTTTTGCTCGTCGCGACCTGGTTCGTGGCGCTGCCGTTGATCGGTGTCGGCACCTGGCTGGTGCTCGGCGCGCTGCGCCTTGTCATCGGCCGCATGCCGGTGCCCAACAAGGAATTGTTGTTCGCCGCCCTCGCCGTCAGCCTGACCGGCGATGCCTCGGTGCAAGTGGCTGCACTGATGGCGGCGCAGGGCGTGCTTTACCTTGCGGCGCATGGCCTCGCCTGGCTGATGGCGATCGTCATCGACGAAACCGATCCGGCACTGGCTGGACAGGCCTGAACAACGGGTTACGTTGGGTTATCGGGTGCCGGGGGAAGGCCATGACGTCGATCAGCGCCGACCAACCCGCTTCGGGCCTGCCCGAACGCGTCATGCGCAAGGTGCAATGGCGGCTGCTGCCGTTGCTGTTCCTCGCCTATCTCATCGCCATCGTCGATCGCTCCAATATCAGCTTTGCTGCCGCGACGATGAATGCCGATCTGGGCTTCACCGCGACCGTCTATGGCTTTGCCGGCGGGGTGTTCTTCGTCAGCTATGCCTTGCTCGAGGTGCCTTCGAACGTGGCGATGATGCGGTTCGGCACACGAGTCTGGCTCACCCGCATCATGATCAGCTGGGGGGTGATTTCGGCGGCGACGATGTTCGTGCAGACGCCGCTGCAATTCTATGCGCTGCGCTTTCTGCTCGGCGCCGCCGAAGCCGGCTTCTTCCCGGCCATCCTGTTCTACGCCAGCATCTGGTTTCCGGCGAAATGGCGCGGCCGCGCCGTCAGCCGCTTCTACGTTGCGCAGCCGGTGTCGCAGATCGTCATGGGGCTGGTGTCGGGGCCGATTCTCGATCTGGATGGCTTCGCAGGCCTGCACGGCTGGCAGTGGCTGTTCCTGCTCGAAGCTATTCCAGCCATCGTCATGGGCATCATCATCTTTCGCGTCTTGCCAGACAGTCCGGCGACGGTCGGCTGGCTGGAAGCCGAGGAGCGCAAGTGGCTCACCGACGCGCTCGCTGCCGATGCGGCCGGCAATACCGGCATCAAGCATGACAGCGTCTTGCGCGCGATTTCCGATCGCCGCGTGCTGATGTTCGGCCTCGCCTGGTTGTTCTTCGCCGGCGCCGGCAACGCCTATCTGGTGTCCATGCCCCAGATTCTGGGCACCAAAACCGGGATCGATGCCAACATCATCGGGCAGATCATCGCCATCGGCGGCGGCTTTGGCGTGGCACTGATCGTCGGGCTCGGCTGGCAATCCGACAAGCGCCAGGAACGGTTCTGGCATGTGCTGGTGCCGTGGATCATCACCTTTGCCGCTATCGCCGCCATGGCCATCACAGAGTCGCCGATTGTGGTGATTGTCGCGGCACTGCTGGTGGCGGCGACCAATCTGCCGTCGCAGCCAGTATTTTTCTCGGCACTCACCGAGACGCTCCACGAACGTCACCGCGCCGTTGGAGTCGCCGCGGTCAACACCTTCGGACAGTTCGGCTCGTTCCTTGGCGTCAGCGCCTTCGGCGTCGCCAGGGATGCAACCGGCAGTTATGATCTGGGCCTGGCCGTTGTCGCGGCGGTCATGGTGATCGGTGTCCTGCTTCTCAATCAGATCCGCCGCGAAAGCGCTTCACCTCGCTGACCATTGCCAATACGGTCGCCGACACGAACAGAGGGGCTGGATCATGAAGAACGCATTGAAATTGACCGTTGCGACGATAATGGCAGCCCTGATCCTGCCACCCGGACTCGCGGCAGTGGCAGCCGCCCCCGTCGCAGCGACCACCAGCGAAGATGCGCGCTTGACGGCGTTTCTCGATGCCGAGTTTGCTGACTGGGTGAAGCAAAACCCGCAGCTCGCCACGCGGCTGGGCATCAAGGCCGGCGGCGACCGCTGGGACGACATCAGCGACGCCGCCGCCGCCGAGCAACTCAAGTGGCGCCAAGACAGCGTGGCGCGGATGAAAGCGCAGTTCGACCGCGCCAAGCTGGGTCCCGAAGCCCAGACCAATTATGATATCTGGGCGCTGGAAGGCGACCGCGCCGCGATGGCCTTTGCCAACCGCCAATATCGTCGCCCATTGTATTCGCGGCTTTACCCCGTTCACAGCCGGTTGCCCGATTTCCTGATCAACACCCATAATGTTGCCGACGCGACCGACCTGAAAAACTATATCGCGCGGTTGCGTGCGATTCCTGCGGTGCTCGACACTGCCGTCGAAATGACGCGCAGTTCCGATGCGGTGGGCATCAAGGCACCAAAGTTCCAGCTCGAACGGATTATCGCCAGCAGCCAGACGCTGACACGTGGCGCGCCGTTCGATACCGGCCCCGCGTCGGCGTTGTGGGCCGATGTCCAGGCCAAGACCGAAGCGCTTGTGAAGGCCGGCACCCTGTCGCGCCCTGACGCTGATGCGCTGCTTGCCGAGGCGCGAACTTCGATCATCGGGCTGAAGCCGGCGTACGACCGTCTCATCGCCTGGGCGGAAGCAGGGCTGCCGACAGCGCCATCAGGCCGCGTTGGCGCCATCTCGTTGCCCGGTGGCGCGGCTTACTATGCCGACGAACTCAAGCTCAACACCACAACCGACCTCTCCGCCGAACAGATCCACGCCATCGGCCGCAGAGAAGTCGCGCGGATCGAGGCGGAACAAGATGCGCTGGCCCGCGCCGCCGGCATGGCCGATCGCCACGCCTTTTACGCCGATCGCGCCAAACGCTTCCCGCCGCGCCCGTATGACGACGCCATGCGCGCCGAATACCTCGCCACGGCCAATGCCTTTGTTGCGAAGACGCGCACGTTGCTGCCGGCCTATTTTGGCACGGTGCCGGCCTTTGGCATCGAAGTGGTGCGCGAACCAGCATTCAGCGAGATCGCCGGCGGCGCGGCGCACGCATCGGCACCAAGCCCCGATGGCAAGCGCCCGGCGCGGACTTTCGTTCACCTGATCGGCAACACCGAGGATCCGGCGGCACTCTACACGCTGATGTGTCACGAATCGGTGCCGGGCCACAACACCCAGGGCGATATTCAGGTACGCCAGAAGGGCGGACCGAAGTTCCGATCGGTAACCGGCTATGTCGCCTTCGGCGAAGGCTGGGGGCTATACGCCGAGCGGTTGTGCAAGGAGATGGGGGCGTTTCCCGACCTTGCCGCCGACTTCTTCCGGCTTGACGCCGAACTGTTTCGTGCAGCGCGGCTGGTCGTCGATACCGGCATCCACGCGCAAGGTTGGACCGAAGACGAGGCCGTCAAGTACATGATCGAGAGCGGCCGGTTGTCTCCCGAAATGGCACGATCGGAAGTACGCCGCTACATCACTCAGCCGGGGCAGGCCACCGGCTACAAGATCGGCATGCTGAAGATCATGGAAGAGCGCCAGAAGGCCGAAGCTGCGCTTGGGCCCAAGTTCGATCTCAAGGGCTTCCACGACCTGCTGATCGCGTCGGGATCGCAGCCGCTGTCGATCCTGGAACGCCGAGTCGACGACTGGATCGCAGCCCGCAAATAAGTTTGTGGCGGCGCTGCCTGACCCGGCAGCGCCGCCACGTCTTCAGGGGCCCTCCCCGTCAGAAACCGTAAACGATCGTCAAGCGGCTCGTCGTGTCCGTATTCTTGCGGCCCAAAGGCGGATTCGATTCACTGTTGAACTGGAACGAAGCCCGCGCCGATAATGCGTCGCTCAGCTTGTAGGTCAATGCCGATATCGCCTGGGTCGAGGTGTTGAAGCTGTCATAAAACACTAGGCCGGACTGGGTAAATTGCAGCTGATCGTTGATCTGCCAATCAAGATTGACGGCACCGCGCGCCGCGAAGGCGCTGTCATCCACACCGTTGGTGAAGCGGGTCTGACGCAGCGCCGGACCGCCTTCGACCGCCAGCTTCAGGCGATCCGTGTTGACGATCTTGTAACCCAGGCCAAGCGATTGCGCGAAACGCCGATCAAAGCCGGAGAACGGATCGCGCTCCCATGACAGCGTCAGCAGCGCGTAGAAGTTCGGCGTGATGTTATAATTGCCTTCATAGCCGGCAAAATAGCGCTCTCGCGAGGTGACGCCATCCTGCTGCTGGTAGTCGACAAAGCCGCGCAGGCTGTGTTTCCACTGCCGGGTTTCCTTGGAGACGTTCAGGCCCAGCGCGACACCTTTGGTATTGGTGTTGCCGCTGGAGATGAACCCACCAGCTTCGCCCGCGCCGCTCCAGCCTTCGAAGACGCCCTGGTTGGCGAGCTTTTCTTCGCGGGCGGCAGCCTGCGCCTTGTTGATGGCATCAACGCGCGCATCGATTTCCGCGACTGACTGCGGATTGGTCTTTTTGGCGATGTCGGCAACCGTTTTCAGCTGGGCGGCATCACCGGCCGCCGCATCGAGCATCGCGCCAACGGCATCGGGCAGCGGTGCCGCCACGGCAACGGTCGAAGACAGCAGCAGCACAGCGCCAAGCACGGCAGAGATTTTCATTTCGGATCTCGAGTCGTTCAGGAATGACGGCGCTCTTAGCGCAGGTGAGCCAAGCGGATAAGCCAAAATTCGACATTAAACGGGGCGCGACGAATCGTGCCAATGGTTGTCACGGCCCCTCCCCGGCGGTTATGCAAAGCCATGACGATTGCCGATATTCAGCCGATTCGCCTCAGCCTCGTTGAGTCGGACCTCGAGGCAGCCGCAGCCGCATTCGGCGACGCGTTCCGGCGGACCGGTTTTGCTGTGGTCAGCGATCATGGCATCCCGCAATCGCTGATCGACGCGGCGCTGACTGCCACCAAAGCGCTGTTCGCGCTGCCGGACCAAACGAAGACGCACTATGTCATTCCCGGCGGCGGCGGCCAGCGTGGCCTGACACCGTTCGGCATCGAGGCGGCCAAGGGCGCCCACCGTGCCGATTTGAAGGAATTCTGGCATGTCGGCCGCGACCTGCCCGCCGGCCATCGTTTTGCCGGCAACATGCCCGCCAATGTCTGGCCGGCCGAGGTACCGGCGTTTGAACCGGCGGTCAGCGCGCTGTTTGCCGCGCTCGATGCCTGTGGCAAGCGCATGCTCCACGCCATTGCCGTGCATCTGGGGCTGGCGCCGACGTTTTTCGATGAACCGGTGGCGGAGGGCAATTCGATCCTGCGCCTGCTGCATTATCCCCCCGTCCGGAATGCCACTGCTGGCGCCATCCGGGCCGGCGCGCACGAGGACATCAACGTCATCACGCTGCTGCTCGGTGCCGAGGAAGCCGGCTTGCAGTTGCTCGGCAAGGACGGCGACTGGCATGATATTGCGGCGCCGGAAGGCAGCCTTGTCTGCAACATCGGCGACATGCTGCAACGTTTGACCGGAGGGCGCCTGCCGTCCACCACCCATCGCGTTGTCAATCCGGTACCGGAACGCGCCGCCTTTCCGCGCTATTCCACGCCGTTTTTCCTGCATTTCCGGCCGGACTACCTCATCGAAACGATGAAGGGCGGCCCGATCGATCTGCCGCCGATCACGGCCGACGCCTATCTTCATGAGCGGCTGCGCGAAATCAAACTGCTGTAACAATCCTGCCGCATGGCGGCCCGATATTCTCGAAGGACCTTCGACCATGCACGCGAGACTTTGGCAGGCAGTTGCAATAGCGACATTGACGACAATGCCGGCGACGGCAGGCCCGACGCTCGAAACCCCGATGAAGGATGCCTATTGGGATTCGGGTCGTGCTGCACTCGCCGAACGCTTGTCGGTGGTCAACCGCCCGAAACGCGCCAAGAATGTCATCCTGATGATTGGCGATGGCATGGGAATCACGACCATCACCGCGGCACGCATTTTCGATGGCCAGAACCCGGGCGATGGATCACCGCGCCGCAGCGGCGAAGAAAACAGCTTGGCGTTCGAGCGTCTGCCCAATGTCGCACTCGTAAAAACCTATAACGTCAACGCCCAGGTACCCGACAGCGCCGGAACCGCCAGCG